>MNZY01000085.1 GCA_001873845.1 Candidatus Altarchaeum sp. CG2_30_32_3053
TTCAATTTTTAAAAAATCTGTGGGATTTTTTAAATACTGAAAATCTACAAGATTTTCAATCTTTAAAAATTTACGGAATTTTTAAATGAGAGCGAAGCGAACTTATTTTAAAATCCAAAAGGATTTTAAAATCTCCGAGCAACTACGAGGGTATTTTCAAATTCGCAGAAAATTTGAAAAGACACGATTTTTGAAATCGTAAAGATTTCAAAAAGACACGAACGAAGTGAGTGGAACGAAGTGAGCGTATTTTCAAAATGAAATTTTGAAATACTGAAACCTTCGGTTTCAATCTTTAAAAAAATCTGTAAAATTTTTTAAATACTGAAAATCTGTAAAATTTTCAATCTTACAAATACTGAAAACTATGAGTTTTCAATCTTTCAAAATACTTGAAGTATTTTGAAAATGTTCTAAACATTTTGAAAATCTCCGAACGGAGTGGGTGTAAAAATCAAAAATTTACCTCTGATTTTTTTTGACGGCTGAACACTTACAAATCAAATTAAAAAAAATTAAAAAGATTAAAATCAAATTAAAAATGAAAATTGTCTTTTCGCTGGGGGGTTCAATGATGTGTCCGGATGATATAGATGACAACTATATCGACAAATTTTCAAGATTTTTAGAGGAAATTTCAAAACATGCTAAAATTTATGTTGTTGTCGGCGGAGGAAAAACAGCAAGAAAATATGTTGATGTGGCGAGAAAATTTAAAGCAGGTGAATTCTTTTGTGATATTATCGGGATTTATGCAACACGGCTAAATGCCTGTCTTCTTATATCTTCTTTAAATTCAGACCATTCATACCCTCCGTTTGAAAGTATAGAGGATGCTTCAAACAGTAATGAAAAAATTGTTATAATGGGAGGAACGCATCCGATGCATACAACGGATGGAGTTGCCGCGATGCTTGCTGAAAATGTAAAAGCGGACCTATTCGTAAATTTAACGAATGTTGATTATGTATATGATAAAGACCCGGGAAAATACAATGACGCAAAAACTTATGAGAAGTTAAGTTATGATGACCTGATAAAAATTTTAAACAACAGCGAGATGATCGCATCTGCAAATAACATAATGGATCTGGTTGCGGCAAAAACAATAAAAAGAAGCAGTATAAAAACACTGATTTTAAACGGGAAGGACTTTGAAAATTTAAAGAGTGCGATAAACGGAAAAAAATTTAAGGGAACAGTCATCGGGTAAATTAATGGCTTTTTATTTATGCTTTTTATTTATTTAAATTATTCTAATGCCTTCATAAATTTATTTATAAATTTTTCATTGTCTTTATGTGAGCAGATGCACACCCTGATATAGTTGTTTCCAAGATTTCTGAAATTCCCGCAGTCCCTGACAAATATTCCGTTTTCATAAAGTTTTTGAGTAAGAAGAAAGGAATTGACAGGAACATTGATGAGTAAAAAATTTGTTACTGACCTGTATACATGGACGCCTTCAATTTTTTTCAGTTCAGAGCGGATAAATTTCTTTTCCTTTTCAATAAATGTATGTGTCGCCTTTTTAAATTTTTCAATTTTAAATTTTTCATTTAAAATTTCAGGAATTGTTTCAATAGCAGGTGAATTTATATTCCAGGGATTAAGATTGGCATTTAATTTCCTGATTATATTTTTGTCGGCAACCGCACATCCGAGCCGCAATCCAGGCAATCCGAAAAATTTTGAAAATGACCTTAAGACAATAAAATTTTTGTTTTTAAATCCATTAATGATTGTCTGCCTTTCTTCATCATCTATAAATTCCATAAATGACTCATCAACCACAACAATGGAAAAATTTTTGGAAATTTTATAAATTTCTTCCCTGCTGAACAACAAATTTCCCGTCGGATTATTAGGATTGCATAAAAATAATATGTCTCCTTCCAGTTCCTTTACTCTGTCAATCGGAAATTTAAAATTTTCGTCTAAATTTAAAAAAAGTATTTTTGCATTTATCGCATTCATCGCCCTTTCGTATTCTGAAAATGTCGGAGCAGGAATTAATGCGCTTTCCGGATTAAATGTGTGGGCAATCAGATATATTAGTTCTGATGTTCCATTGCCAACGATAACATTTTCAGGACTTGTTTTTAAATAATCTGCTATTGATTCTGTTACTTTTTTATTTCCCGGTTCAGGATAATAAAACACTGAATCAATATTTTTTAAAATTAAATTTTTAAGTCCGCTGTATCTCAATGGACTGATATTTGCACTGAAATCAATAATTTTTTTACTCTTTCCCGATTCTGTTTTTATAAAGCCCAAACTTCCGTGTTCAGAATCTATCTGGTTTAAACGGTTAAAATTATCCATTTTAAATGTGGGAAATAAATATTAACTATTACTCTACTTGACAACTTTTTATGAAGGAGTTAACACAAAATAATTATAAAACCACAAATAAATTTGTATTTCCAATGAAATATTTGGCCACTCTAAAAACAAAGGGTAAATTTTTTAAGTTTTCACGAGTAAGTCCTGTTAATTTTTAAATGGTCACATTTTTCAATAAATTTTTTGCAAATTTGAATACAAATTGATCAACACACAAACAAAAAGTTGTCATCTAGAGTAATATTACTAATATTTTCTCCTATAAATCCTAAAACATAGTTTGTAATAGGACCAATAATGCTTTATATAATTTTACTGAAAATCTTTGAGATTTTCAATCTTTA
>MNZY01000010.1 GCA_001873845.1 Candidatus Altarchaeum sp. CG2_30_32_3053
TGAAAAATTTAATATAAAAGAGGTGGCTCATTAGTCTAAGTACAGCGGTAGCTTTTAAAAAAGCTCCATAAGATTTATATAGATGTAGCCACCGCTTATACACAGATTATTACACAAGAATACGATCTACTTTATAGGTAGGTTATTATAGCAGTCTAATTAAACTAATGGCCTACGTCTATTTGGTACTCAACCATTTGTCTGTGGAAATTTCATGAGGGCCACTATGCAGACGAAATAGTTTATTAATTGGAAGGGTCGAAAACACAGGTTACTGTTTTTGTAAATTCTTGATTTATTACTTCATCTTTTTTATCCCTGTATTTGCTTTCTCTTAAATTTTGTTGTGTTTTATTTTATTTAACTTCAAATTCTCTATCTTTTACATTCCTTTATCAGATAATCAGAGACCTTTTTATAAACATCAATCTTTGTTGCCTTTTGAAATCTGTCAAATGCGGGAGAGCAATTTACTTCAAGAACCCTGTAACCATTATTTTCTTTGTCTTTTATAATATCCACCCCTGAAATTTTGCATTTTAACGCCTTGGTTGCTTTAACTGAAATTTCCTTTAATTCATCACTGACCTTAAATGCAACCGCCTTTCCGCCGGTACTTATCCCGTTCTTATTAATTCCTCTGCCTGCAATACGCCAAATTCCGCCGATTACTTCATCGCCAACAACAATAATCCGCATATCGCCTTTATTTTTTATAAATTTTTGAAATATGGCAACCTTGTTATTTAAAGCGAACATAGAGAGTATATCCCCTGCTGTTGATTTTTCTTTTGTGATGACAATGCCTATTCCGCCTTTTCCGCTCATCGGCTTGAATACAAATCGGTCGTTCTTATTTTTTTTATTTTCACCTTTTGAATTGAGAATCTGGAAGTATGTGTGCATTTCATCATTACTTACATAAGTTTCCGGAATTGATATGCCTGCCTTTCTGAGGTAATAATATCCTAAATATTTGTCCTTTGAAATCCGTATTCCATCTGTCGGATTTATAACATTCATTCCTTCATTTTCAAGCATCTCAATCGTATCAAAAATAAATTTATCCTTCTCGTTTAAAATTTCATTATATCGTAAAAACATCAAGTCATAATCTATTATATCTATTTCCTTACCTTTACGATATTTTTCAATATGCTGTGCCACATAAGTAAAATTTCTTTTTTTGTTAAAGTATGTCCATTTAAGTTCATCGTCAAATTTTGCGGATATAAAATTTTGAGCAATAATCGTTACTTCTACACCTTTACTTCTTAGAGCACGGACAAAGCCATTGTCCCGTTCGTCCTTTGGAATTATTGCAATTTTCATTTAATTCAAAAATAAATTTCAGTAATAAATTTCAGTAAATTTAATAAAAACAGATATATTCATTTGTGTTATATTGAGTGTATCAAGGGTAACATTTTTTATGCACGCATTGTCTTTACACTGATTTACCTCGTTGGTCTTATTTATCTTTTGGGTGAAATTTTCTATTTTTGCATTTAAGTGTTCCTGAAGAATAGTAAAATTATCTGGATTATCTTTACTTATCCAGTAGGTTATATTTAATTCCTTTATGTTGCTCTCGTTTAAATTTAATGAAATGGTGTAGTTATCTTCATAACTTTTTATCATATTTTTAAGTATTTCTGCGCTTTTATTTTTAGAAGGAACGGCAAGAATTTTATAGCAATCCGTTCCATCAACCATTTCAATACCCACAATATTTATTTCTGTTTCATTGTCCTTTAAGACCGCAACACTATTATTATAAATGTCGGCATTATTTGTTTCATTGTGTACTTCTGTTGTATTTGTTTCGTTAACGGGCTGTGTTATTACTTTTACAGATACTGTTCCGTCTATGCGGGTAGTTACATTTCCATCAATATATCCTGAATTATTAATTCTTTCATAAGTCCCGTTATATGTCCCATTTGAAATTAAATTAAAAGAGGCATTAAATGGCTCATTACTGAATGAATAAGTAGTTACAGGGATTCCAAAAAAATAAATAGTATAATTTCCCTCTGCTGTTCCATTTGCACTCCCGGTGGCATTCCCTATCCAATTTCCTTTGTAGGTGTAATTTTTTATTTTTTCATTTGCCTTTATAACATTATCAACAAAATCATTCATTTTTTTAACATATGAAGAGGCATCTCTGTTAAAACACAAATCACAATTATTATATGTTTCCTCAGTTAATTGATTTTGCATTACAATAAACGCATCCCGCAAAGTTATTTCACAATTGCAATTAAAGTCCAAGTCCGAGACCTCAGTTAAGTTTTTTTCTCCCGACAAATATTCAAGTATTGAGACAGCATCAAATATTTGGTAATTTTGATTGGATGACACACTTGTTATATTTACAGTTATTCCTACAATTACAATCGCAATCAGCAAAATTTTAAATTTTAAATTTGTATTCATTTTTGCTCTTATTTATAATAGGGTTGTTGCAAATTAAAAATTTTAAAGTGGAAAATTGATAAAATTTAAAAGAGTTTAAAGTGGAAAAAGTTATTTTGCAACATGTCTAATAATTAAATTTGATATTAAACCCATTTTTCCCACCATCAAAAAATTTACGGGTAATTTTAAAAATTTACAAAATTAATTATACTTAACAACAAAAATACGCTCAAACTTTTACGCTGGGGTGGGAAACTCAGGATTAAATAAATAATTAAATTTGATATTAAATAATTAGTGTTCATCCATAAACTCGTAATTTTACTGAAAATCTGTAAGATTTTTAAATTGTTAAAAACATAATAATTTACCTTGAAAAAGTTAAAATTTTTTCAAAATTTTATACTTTGTGGATGGACACTCAATAATGGAGTTGTTGCAAATTAAAAATTTTAAAGATGAAAATTAATAAAATTTAAAGAAGTTTAAATGTGGAAAAGTTATTTTGCAACATGTCTGATATTATCAAAAGATGTCAAAATGACTATAAACACATGTAGCAATTACGATTGTTCCTTCAAAATTTTTAAAATTTCCTCAAATTCTTTAACACACAATTGTCCTTCTGCTGTCTTTTCCTCAACATTAACATAAGTTAAAAATCCGAAATAATGGTTCAAAATCCTACTTAATTTTCCGTATTTTCCCATTCCAAGCATTATAATATTTCTAAAATTTTTCTCTTCTGTCAAAAATGGCAAAATTTTATAGTTATCATCAAACGACTCAAATTTAACTGCAATCTTTTTTATTATGTCTCCTTTGCATCGCACCCTGATTTTTTCCATGTTGTTCAAAATTTTTTCTATCTCATTTATGTCTGGGCATTTGGCAAAGTTATGATACGAAAGGATCAAATTTGAATTAAAGAGGGCTTTCATTTTCCTGGGATGTTGCTGAAAACTTTTTATTTCAATTGTGAGATAATCGGAAAAATTACATGCTTTTTTTAAAATTTCAATCCTTTCATCTTCGTTGCCAGTAAAATTTCCGCCTTCCTGTTTCAGCATACAGGTTGCAATCTTTATTTTGTTTTTAATTCCCTTTATTTTGCTCACATTATCACAAAACCAGTCCAAATTTTTAAATTCGGCAATATCTACATAATCCAGCCGAAATTCAATTGCACCAACACTATTTAAATTTCCGATTTTTTTTGCTAAATTTAGTATATCCATAAAATTTTTCTTTGCTATTACTGCACAGAGCATTTTAAATTTTTTAAACTGAAATTTCGTAACTATTTAGAGGGTATTTTTAAACTGAAATCTTGAAATACTGGAACCCTTGGTTTCAATCTTTAAAAGTAACTATTCAGCCACCCAAAAAATTATGATTTTTTTTTTTGACTTTTTAGTATTTTTTGAAATTTTCAAAGGTAAATTTTTACACCACAGAATAGTTACTAAAAATTGTAATAAAAAATTTATGAAAATTATATATCGCACAATCATATATCGCACAACACATTCGCCTCCCAAAAAATTTCCCCTTCATTTTCCTTCCTTTCCACACTCAATTCATGATATGTTATCCCTTTAATCCCGACATCAATAACATAATTTTCACTTTTATCCCCAACAGCAGCAAAATTCAGATTATATGAATCCTTTTTTTTGATTATATCAGCTGTAAATTTCTTAAAAACCTTATGTTCTGTTTCAAATATAAAGAGCAATTCGTTCAAAAAATCGTGCAATAAATCGGTTAAATTTTCCGAAATTAAATTTCCTCTGTGCTCAAAATTTTCCCCAACCTTTATTTCTGCCAGCATCCCTTCAAACATAGCACAGGCACAATTTTCAAACAATTCGTTTAATGTCTTTCCGTAAGCAACAAACCGCAGGTCAGAAATATCATCTATAAATTTAAATTTTTCCATAGGAAATAAATTTAATATTAGAAATTAGATTTTAATAAAATTTTTTCAAATGCCTTTAAGATGAAATACATTGTAATATTAGGAGATGGAATGTCCGATTACCCCGTTGATGAGTTAAATAGCAGAACACCGCTTCAGGTCGCAAAAAAACCGAATATGGATTTTATTGCAAAAAAAGGAGTAAGCGGAATGTTAAAGACAATTCAGGATGGCTTTGAGCCGGGTTCCGATGTGGCAAATTTATCTGTTTTGGGATACGATGTCCGAAAATGCCATACCGGAAGGGCACCGATTGAGGCGGCAAATATGGGGATAAATTTAAGTAATGATGAAGTTGCATTCAGATGTAATTTTTTCACGGAAGAATGTGGTATTTTAAAGGATTACTGTGCAGGACATATAACAAGCGGTGAAGGAAAAATTCTGATTGATTTGCTTAATAAAAAATTTTCTGATGAACTGAAAGCGATTAACGGAAAATTTTATGCGGGTGTTTCATACAGGAATATATTTGTATGCAAAGTAAAGGATGCAAAATCGAAAAATTTTGTCTGTCAGCCGCCGCACAACATAGTGGGAGCAGAAATAGAAAAAAATCTGATAACTGTTAAAAATGATAATAAAGACAATAAAGACAATAAAAGCAATAAAGACAATAAAAGCAATAAAGACAATAAAGACAAAGAAATAAATTTAAACTCACATCCTTCTGATATTTCCAATGCAGGACTAGAAATTGCAAAAAAGTTAAACCATCTGATGCTAAAGTCGTGGGAAATTCTTGAAAAAAGCGAAATAAACAGGAAACGGGAAAGAGAAGGAAAGAACAAGGCAAATATGATATGGTTCTGGGGACAGGGAAAAAAACCGAAAATGGAGGAATTCAAGGCAAAGTATAATTTAAAGGGAGCTATCATTTCAGCAGTTGATTTAATAAAAGGAATCGGAAAACTTGCAGGAATGGATGTAATTGAGGTTAAGGGTGCAACGGGCTTATGGGATACCAACTATGATGGAAAGGCAATGGCATGCATCAAAGCACTGGATGATCATGATTTTGTATATGTTCATGTTGAAGCAACGGATGAAGCAGGACATCTCGGGGATATAAATTTAAAAATTTTGTCCATTGAAAATCTGGATAAAATGGCAGGAAAAATTTTACAAGAAATAAAAAACAAAGGGATTGAAGCAAAGATTGCCATATTGCCAGACCATGCAACGCCAATAAAGGTAAAAACACATACTACTGATTTGGTTCCGTTTGCTATATATTCAACAAAAAGTAAAGATGAAAAAGATAAGGATGAGGTTGAAAAATTTGATGAATTTGCCTGCAGGAATGGAAGATACGGAAAAGGTGTTGAAAATTTTATGGAAATTTTGTTGGAGGATTAAAATAAATTTTGATGTTTATATTTTTAATATCGCAAATTTACTATGAATTTTTAAAATAAATAGTATCGGGATTCTGAATCCAAAATATTCTTTACAAATTGCATAGATAATTTCAATCTCAATTGTAGAAATTTCAGAATTTTTATACTTGTAAAGGTAATTATTTTATTACCTAAAATCTGTAATTTTTTGTTTTAGAATATTAATTATTTAAAAACTTAAGAACAGTAGTTAAACGAAATAAAAATAAATTACCTCACTTCGTTCGGAGATTAAAATTTCTAACGAAATTTAAAATAAGATTGAAAATCTCAAAGATTTTTAGTATTTAAAAAATAAAAAATACCAGAATTTTTTAAAGATTGAAAACTTGCAGTTTTTAGTATTTCAAAATCTCAAAGATTTTTTAAAGATTGAAACCAAAGGTTTTAGTATTTCAAAATTTCATTTTGAAAATAGTTACAAAAAGTTATTTACAAAATTATAGGCAGATGCAAGAAAAAGAGGTGCTTACTGAAAAGGGTGACCAAATAGTTACTTAAATTTTATTAAATTTCAAATGGCTAAAGAAAAGGTTGTACTGGCATACAGCGGCGGGCTTGATACTTCTGTAATATTAAAATGGCTTGTCAGCAAGGGTTATGAGGTTATTGCATATGCCTGCAATATCGGACAAAATGACTTTGATGAAGACAAAATCAAAAAAAAAGCACTGAATGTAGGAGCGGGTAAATTTTATTCTGTTGATGTCAGAGAGGAATTTGTAAAGGACTTTGTATTTAAGGCAATAATGGCAAATGCAAAATATGAAGGAAGATATTTGCTTGGAACCGCCTTGGCAAGACCTTTAATTGCAAAAAAGCAGGTTGAAATCGCAAAAAATGAGGATGCAAAAATTTTATCACATGGGGCAACGGGAAAAGGCAACGACCAGGTAAGATTTGAACTTGCATATTTAACGCTTGCCCCTGAAATGAAAATTTATGCCCCATGGAAAGACAGGGAATTTTTGGAGAAATTTAAAGGAAGGGACGACCTGATTGAATACGCGAGACAAAATGACATTACGGTAAAGCAGACAAAAAGCGACCCGTGGAGCACAGATGAAAATTTAATGCATATTAGTTATGAAGCGGGAATCCTTGAAAATCCAATGCAGGAGCCACTGGAAAGAATGTTTCAGATGACGGTTTCGCCGAAAGATGCTCCTGACAAAGAGACAATAATTGATGTCGTTTTTGAAAAAGGAATTCCCGTTGAGGTTAGAAATTTAAGCGACGGAACAACAAAAAGCAGTGCATTAAATTTATTTTTATATCTGAATGAAATTGGCGGAAAAAACGGAGCAGGGCGATTAGATATGGTTGAAAGCAGATATGTCGGGATGAAGTCAAGAGGTATTTATGAAAGTCCCGCAGCTACAATCCTTCAGACCGCTCATATTGACCTTGAAGGAATGACGATGGACAGAGAGGTTATGAAGCTCAGAGATATGCTCATTCCTTTATATGCTGAAAAAATTTATTGCGGATACTGGTTCTCGCCTGAAATGGAAATTCTGGGAAAATTTTTTACCTCAACACAGGATTATGTAAGCGGAGTTGTCAGAATTTCGCTTTATAAAGGAAATATTGTCGTGATAGGAAGAAAGTCCGGATTTTCGCTGTATAATGAAGAACTGGTCAGCATGCATGAAAGAGGCAAATACGAGCCGGAAAAAGCAAGGGGATTTATAGATATTAACGCATTGAGATTGCAGATAAGTTATGAAAGAGAAAAGAGGGCGAAAGACAGAAGACAATAAAATTTAAAATATAAAATTTTTGTCTATAATTCACGATGAAAAGACAGATGCGTTTTGCAGGAAGTTTTTATCCAAGGAGAGAATCCGAATGTAAAAACATGATTGAAAATTTCTTAAGAGATGTCTCCAAGCCAGATGATTTTGAAAAGGTAATTGCTGGAATAGTGCCACATGCGGGATGGATTTTTTCGGGAAAAATTTCATTTGCTGTATTTAATGTAATAAAAAAAAATATAGATACATTTATTTTATTCAGTGCGAATCACTGCGCGTGGATTTCAAAGTCAGCAATAATGGCAGAAGGAGTATGGGAAACACCATTGGGGCAGATTGAAATTGATAAAGATATAGCAAAACAAATTTTAAAAACAGGAAAAATTTATATTGAAGATAATCCAGACGCCCACGCGGACGAGCATTCAATAGAAGTGCAGTTGCCATTTATAAAATTTTTATTTCCAATGGCAGAAATTGTTCCAATAATGCCCGTAACAACAAACGATGCCGTCAGGGTAGGGGAAATTGTCGGAGAGATTGTCCAAAATGAAACAGAAAAAGGAAAAAGGATAGCAATAATCGGAACGAGTGATTTAACACATTACGGACTGAATTATGGATTTGCTTCAAAGGGACATGGAAACGACGCGTTAAAATGGGTCAAAGAAGTAAATGATAAAAGGATGATAAATTTAATGCTTAATCTTGAATATGATAAAATAACAGAAGAAACAGATAAACATAAGAATGCCTGTGGTCCGGGAGCAATATCAGCAACACTTGCATCTGCAAAAATTTTAGGAAGTAAAAAAGGAAATTTAATCAGGTACGCAACGAGTTATGATGTGTTTCCTGAATACGGAATGGATTCGTTTGTGGGATATGCTGGAATTCTCTTTTAAAAGCACTTTTTACCCAATTTATCGTAAGGCATAGTATGGAATTACTTATCAGAAGAGCATAAGAAGAGTATAACTTAACTTTACTTGCACCAACACCATCGGGATATTACAAAATGTTCAGAACATTTTATTACCTCCCTCCATCGGAGAAATTTTGTTTCTATGTTGTAAAGTTCTGTTAAGTCCTTATCTAAATTTTCTTTCTAACCTATCTTTCCTACCATCAAAAAATGGACGAGTAATTTTAAAAATTTACAAAATTAATTATGCTTAAAAACAAAAATATGCTCACTTCGTTCGTATCTTTTTAAATCTTTGGGATTTAAAAATTACGCCCAAACTTTTACGCAGGGGTGGGAAACTCAGGTTCTAATGTAAAATTTTTAATCTCTTCTGCATTTCTTTTAATCTCTTCTGCATTTCTTTTAATCTCTTCTGTTTTTTATCACATCTTGCATGTTATATATTCCCTTTTTACCTTTTATGAACTCTGATGCAAGCAATGCTCCATTTGCGAATATCTCTCTTGAATATGCAATATGTTTAATTTCAATTATCTCGTCATAGCCGGCGAAAATTGTTTCATGTGTTCCTGGAATCGTGCCTAATCTTATTGAATGTGTCGGGATTTCTTTGTTATAAATTTCTTTTAAAATTTCCTTCATTTTCTTTGCAGTTCCCGACGGCGCATCTTTTTTCTGATCGTGATGTGCTTCCGTAATTTCAACATCAAAACCGTAATTTTTTAGCATCTTTCCGGATTCTTCAATTATTTTCCAGAATATATTTACACCTGCACTCATATTCGGGCTTATAACTGCTCCAATGTTGTTTTCTCTTATTAGTTCTTTTAATTCATCTTTCTGCTCTTCACTAAACCCTGTTGTTCCGATAACCGCATTTATCTTATTTTTTACGACTGTTTTTAAATTTTTAACACACGCATCGGCGCTGCTGAAATCAATAACAACATCCGGCGTTGTTTCATTTAAAATTTCGTCCAAATCCTCAATATTACTTATCTTTACTTCATTTTTTGTTCTGATAAAATTTCCAATCCCTGTCCCAACATTTTTAACATCAAATACGCAGGAAATTTCAAAATTTTTTGTCTCTGTTAGGCGTGCTATCATCTGTCCCATCCTTCCAAATCCGATAATTCCGATTTTTGTCTCTTCCATTTTAAATTATTGAATTTTTTGTAAAATTAAATTTCTGTTAATCAATGGATTGCTACGGATGAATAATTGTAATAAAATTTTTCTAATAAAATTTCTGAAATTTTCATCTTTTTCCCTGAGAAGATCTATATCCGTCTTATTTGCATATTCCGGAAGTTTGTACTTTTCATGGTCCTTTGTCAATTTTTGGTTAATTCCTTTTTCAATCAAATCCTTCTCAACAGCATTTTCAAATACTATCAAATACACATTTGATTTATCCAAATTTCTGTATCCTCCATATTTTATAAAAGGATTATAGTGAAAATTTCAACTTTTGATCATTTATTTTGAACATCAATATTACCTATTATGATTTGAAGAATAAATATGGACAAAAACAATATTATCAAAAGATGTCAAAATGACTAACTAAAAATCTATAAGATTTTCAATCTTACAAAATGTTTTGAACATTTTGTAAATCTCCGAACAAAGTGAGGCGATAAAATTTACCTGTGAAGATTTCAAAAAAAATACGAAAAATCAAAAATGCTCCCGACAGCACAATCAAAACAACAGACCTGTTATTCAGTTCCATATAGTGTTTTATTTATACTCAACTAATACAAAAATATAAAAAATTTAAAAAATAAAAATTTAAAAAATTTAGTTCACAAAATACAATCTGTCTTTACCAAATATGCTGATTTGTTTTAATTTAAACCGTGTTTGTTCATATTTTATCAATCAGAATAAGTAGATCAAAGAGGTCAATTTTGTATTGGTTTCTTGCAGTGCATCCTTCATTGAAAATCTGTTTTCCTTCACTTAAATATTCAAGTCCTGCAACAACATCAAAAATGTCAACATTATGATTGCCATCAAGGTCAAATTTTGTGCAGTCTATGCAGGTATGATTAAAGGCGGTTTGATTTGGCGGACACAAGAGTTGTTCACATTGATTAGAGAGATTGCAAATTTCATTATCTGCACAATTAATATTATCGCTGCAAGTTGCCTGCACGACATTAACAGTCGCAGTAAATTCATCATTTCCTGCCAAAATTTTTATGAGGTAATTTCCTGGTTGCACACCTGCGGCATTCCATGCGAATTGTGTCGTATTTGTTCCTGATGCTTTTTGAACAAATAAATTTTTTGTTTCTTTCAGTGTATCATTCACATAAAACTTTACATCTGTACTTCCATCTTTTGCCCCGATATTCCGGACAGTTACATTTAATATTGCTGTTGTCCCTTGTTGCATTGTGGTTGGAACATGTGTGCCATAAATTTCATAAGTTGCTGCTGTTAGAACATTAAAGCTTGCGGAGCTTATAGGAGTAGGATCTGCTGAAATTGTAAGACCTGTCAAGAAAGGATCTCCTACCAAATTATTAAAATTGTAACTAAATGTCCATGAAGCATTTGCTTTATCCTGCCCTACAAATACCTGAATAGGATCAGTAACACCAGATACCCATAAAAATGCCGGGCCAACAATATTTCCAGTTCCTCTTGAATTGTTAAAAATTCCTGTTATTTCATAAGTTACTGTGTTTCCTGAAACATTTGTAACCCTCCATTTTGGGGTTATGTTTATGATTGGTTGAATATTTAATGTGCTTGTTGTGCTTATAACTTTTAAATCAGGATAATATATTGTATAATTGTTAAAAGAAATACTATATCCTTCTGCTGAAAAATATGATGATTCTAAAGTACTTAAACCATAGCCCACACTTAAATGCCCACTGTCAATAAATCCGATCTCGTTAAATGTCGGATCAACAGCATACCATTTTTCATCCATAAAAACCTCTGCCCATGCATGTGCTTCCAAATAACCAGAACTGCCCAAAGAACTATTATAAACCTCTCCATAAACCCCCCTTGCAGGAATTCCTATACTTCTACACATTGATATCAATAAATTTGTGTAATGGGCACAAACACCTTTTTTATTTGTATAAACCCACGAAGCATTTTCTGACTTTCCGGCAAGATTAATGTCATAATCTATATTTTCATATACCCATTTTGAAATTTTTCCAACCCTCTCAAAATCGCTGCTACAATTCTGCGTTAAATTTACAGTCATATTTCGTATTTCCGGCGTCCATTGAGTTAAAGAATCATTTTGAAGATATGTATTATTGCTGCCGTTGGTTAGAGAATCAATAGTATAATTAAAGTTGTTTACATCTGTTGTGATATTTACTTCATATTCTAAATTATGTTGTGCTGATGCAAGATTAGTAAAGTCAATGCGTATTGTTTCAGTATTATGAGTGTCATGCATAAATGTACATTGATGCATATTATCGCAATTGTCAATTGTTGTGTTTGAGTTATCTGTTATTCTCACTGTAACATTTCTTGATTGTCTATCGCTGATTGCCGCTGATGGAACATAAATAGAAATTTCCCCGTTTCCATACGAAGTTAGAGTTATACTTCCTTTATATGTCATTACAACCTTTCCGGTTCCTATATCTTTGGCCCCATAACCACGCAAACTTCTGCTGTAATTGAATGACATGTTTGTCATGTTGTCTTTTGGAGAAAGTATGATTCCTTTTTGGGTTCCGTTAAGGGACATATTGTCATCAAGTTTAGTTAAATTATTCAAATATCTTTGAACTAACAATTTTGGAGTTGAAGCATTGTAAGATGTATTAAACCAGTTATCATCACATTCCTTTGGCTGTAAATAAACTGAAATATTATGTGTTCCATTAACTGCAATAATTGTAAATATGGCATAATTTATTCCTGGTGATAAATTTATTTCTCTGCTTTCTGTTAAATTTTCGTCAATTTTAAGTGTTAAATTTGTGATTGTTTCAATTGAACTATTGATTGAAACATTTAAATTTAATCTGTATCCATCAACAGGTCTTTTTGGATTAAATGTTAAATTTAATATTGAAATGTTGCAAGATGTTACAGGACACGCAACAAAAACAGTTACATTTGCAGTTGCATTTACAATTTTTACAATTTCTCCTGAGTACTTGCCTGTTACATTTGCTTTATTTGTTACATTTCCACATTGTGTTAATGTTGTTGTGCAGTTGCATATCATTGATTCATTAACTGCCAAATTATTCTTCGGACAGACAACATTACTGCATTTATCATCACTGATATTAACATTACTTAAAGGAACATTTCCAGTATTTGTTACATTGTAATAATAAGTTACACTTCCTCCCACAGCAGATAATGAATAACTACTTGCTGT
>MNZY01000034.1 GCA_001873845.1 Candidatus Altarchaeum sp. CG2_30_32_3053
TCCATAAGATTTATATTGATGTAGCCACCACTTATACACAGATTATTACACAAGAATACGATCTACTTTGTAGGTAGGTTATTATAGCAGTCTAATTAAACCAATGGCCTACGTCTATTTGGCAATCAACCGTTGTAAATGTAATGTTTAATAACTTCATCATGACCTTTGAATACTGCGTCAGGAGGAAAAATATTTTTGTCCACTGACACAACTACTACTTTATCAATCTTGATAATGTCCTTCTTGCTTTTTTTTATCCCATTCCTTCTTTTCTCTTGTTGGATCTGGTGCAAAGGTATTTTCTCTTGTTGGAACATTTGGCTTTATTTCTGGCTTTCCTTTTTCACCTTTTAACCTATTCAGTTCATCCTTTAACTTTTGATTATCTTCAAACATTTGTTGACGATCCGTTAGCAAGAAATCAATAACACTGTGTTGTAAAAGTATTATCCTTTTAACAGCACCAGGATTATTGAAATCAATATTATCAATATTAAGAGATATTATCTCCTCAGGTATTTTAAACTTCAGATTTATTTTGTTGTTTGTGTTGTTTATTCTGATAATATAAATTAAAGAAGTGTTTGTTAATTTTTATTTATATTTTTTATATTACTTAACTAATATTGTATAATATTATTTACCCTTTAATATTGAGCAAATACGACTAATCTATAAATTTATTCATCTGAAAAAAAAAACGGAAAAAATTTTATTAATAGGAAACGGAGCAAGGGAACACGCAATCGCTGAAAGTGTTGTCAGATTTGGGTACAAACTTTACGGATTTATGTCCGCAAAAAATCCAGGAATTGTTAAACTATGCAGGGAATATAAGACAGGAAATATTCTAGATGCAGAAAGTGCGGTCCATTTTGCGAGAACCATGAATGCCGACGCGGTAATTATCGGTCCCGAAGCACCGCTTGAGACTGGTGTAAGCGATAAAATTCTGGAAAATGGAATTGTGTGTCTTTCTCCCACAAAATCACTGGCACGAATTGAGACAAACAAGGAATTTGCAAGAAATTTAATGAAAGAGCATAATATTCGCGCGTATCCGAAATTTGAAATTTTTAAAAAAGGAGAAAATGCAGAAATGTTTAAATTTATCGATAATTTGCAAGATGTTGCTGTAAAACCGGTTGGACTGACAGGGGGCAAAGGTGTCCGGGTTACGGGAAAGCAGCTGAATAATGCGAAAGAAGCAAAAAAGTATGCAGGCGAAATTTTAGAAAAGGACAGGATTGTCTTGATTGAAGAAAAACTTGAAGGTGAAGAATTTACTTTACAGGTATTTTGCGACGGAGAAAATTTAGCACCAAGTCCTTTGGTTCAGGATCATAAGTCAGCTTATGAAAATGATGTCGGACCAAACACAGGAGGAATGGGCTCTTATTCCGATAAGAACTTCATGCTGCCTTTTGTTACGCAGACCGACTATGAAGATGCACTCGGAAATTTAAAAAAGGTAATTAATGTATTGAAAAAGGACTACGGAAGGTATATCGGAATTTTATACGGACAGTTCATTGCAACAAAAGACGGTGTCCGGATTATTGAGTTCAATGCACGGCTTGGAGACCCCGAAGCGATGAATGTTTTGCCTTTAATTAAGGAAGATTGGATTGAAAAAATTTTAGACAAAAAATTAAGTTCCGGGCTGAAGTTTGAAAATCGTGCCAGTGTCTGCAAATATCTGGTTCCTGCGGGCTACCCTGAAAATCCTGTCCAAACAGAAATTTTTGTTGATGACAGCAAATTTAAAGATAATTCAAAAATTTATTATGCGAGTGTTTATGAAGAAGGCGGGAAAATTTTAAGCACACATTCACGGGCGATTGCTGTTCTGGGAATTGCTGACACAATAGAAGAGGCGGAAAAAATTGCTGAAAATTCAACAAAATTTGTCAAGGGAAATTTAGAACACAGAAAGGATATCGGGACAAGGGAATTGATAAATAAAAGGATTGAATTTATGAAGAAGATACGGAAATGAGCCAAAACATTTTATTTGGCATGTTTTAATCCTGAAGCACAGATAGAAAATTTTTATTCCGTCCCGGAAGAAACATTTGAACAAAATTTATAGTAAGTTAGAGATTACAATCATTTTACTGGTTTTTTTGCAGCAAAATAACATTGCTTACGCATGGATATTTCAAAAACACCGGGTTTTTGAAATGAATGTTTTCAAAATCGCGGAGAATTTGGAAAGATACTGAAAATCTTTGAGATTTTCAATCTTTAAAAATCTTTGAGATTTTAAAATACTTAAACCATATGTGTCAACTTAAGATTTTCCAGTGTTTGAAATTTCTGGTTGAAATAATATTTTTATGTTTGCCTCTTTAATATCAATGGTTGTAAGTTTCATTGTCTGTATCAAGTCATGTATTAAATACGACTTTTAAATTAATTTGATAAAGAAATTTAATTCTTGACATAACTACATAATTAAAGCAAGAATCCTATAAATTTCTATTATGATGAAAATAAAGGATATTTCCAAAGAGAATCGTCCGAGAGAACGGCTAAAGAGATCCGACGCATCTGCATTGAGTGAGGCGGAATTATTAGCAATTATCTTACGAACAGGATCCAGAGGAGAAAATGTTGTGGATATGTGTAATCGTATAATCTCTTTTTATGGACTTGAAAATTTAAGTGATTTGTCTTATGAAGAATTTCAGAAGGCATATTTGTTTATCTGGGAGGATATTCCTGGAAAAGATAGCGAGAAATTTCTAAAATATTTGTGGAATAACTTAAAAATAGACTGGGCAAAAAATGCAGAAATATGTAAAAGCGACAATAATGAAACAATTGTTGTTAAGAACAAAAAAAAAATCAGCTACTTTTAAGCTCAATAAAATAAAAAAGAAAGCAATCCTGGAAATTAATAATGGTGAGAAATATGAATGTATTTTTAAAAAGGAAAATGGCAGGATAAATATATACCACAAGATAAAAGGAATGGGCGATGCGAAAGCAACGCAAATCAAGGCATTATTTGAATTTATCAAACGTAATAATTTAGCAAAAAAAGGTAAATTTCCGGTGCGAACGGCAAAAGATGTTTTTGAATATGCATCGCAGAGATTGCCAAGCAATGATAAAGAACATTTTATAGTCCTGCATCTTGATTCCAAGAATATGATAATCAGGGACGAAATTGTTTCAACAGGGATTCTTAATGCTTCCATTGTTCATCCGCGGGAAGTTTTTAAGTCGGCGATAAAAGAAAGTGCAAACACAATTGTTATTGTTCATAACCACCCTTCAGGAGATTCAACGCCATCAGAGGAAGACAGGAAAATTACAAAAATACTATCTGATGCAGGAAAACTTTTGGATATAAAACTGCTTGACCATGTTATTATCGGAGATACTTATTATAGTTTTAAGGAAAATAAAGAAATTTAATAATTTAATAGAAAAACGCTAAAACATGACTGATAATTTATATATCCTGGAACCGGAAGCAAAAGTAAGGCACGATTTAATCAATCCGGCACTTGAAAAAGCTGGGTGGAAAGTTCAGCATTTCAAGACAGCAGATATTAACTCTTTTAAAGGCGTTGCGGTAGAGTACTTTCAAATGGGAAAAGGTGTTGGAGAAGCGGATTATGTTTTGTTTGTAGATGGGAACGCTGTTGGCATCATAGAAGCGAAAAAAGAAGGGGAAACCCTTATTGGAAAAGAACCACAGGCGCAAAAGTATTCAGAAGGCTTTCCTGAAAATTATCACCATGTTGACATGCCTTTACCTTTTGTTTATATGTCATCGGGCTCTAAAACAAGATTTACAAATATATGGGATCCAAAACCAAGAAGCAGGGAAATTTTCAGTTTTCCAAAACCTGAAACCATTGAAAAATGGGTGAACGAAGGTAAAAATAATACCCTTAGGCAAAGATTAATGCATTACATTGATATTGAAAATGAAAAGCTATGGCAGGTACAGAAAACTGCTATTGAAAATCTTGAGAAATCGTTATCTGAAAACAAGCCAAGGGCATTAATACAGATGGCAACCGGGTCAGGTAAAACTTATGTTGCTGCAAATATCTGCTACGACTTAATAAAACACGCCAATGCAAAGCGAATTTTATTTTTAGTTGACCGAAGTAATCTTGGCACACAGGCACTTCAGGAATTCCAAATTTTTGTTGTTCCAAAGGACGGAAGAAAATTTACTGAACTTTATAATGTCCAGCACCTCACAACAAATAATATTGAGGATTCAAGCAGGGTATGTATCTCCACAATTCAAAGAATTTATTCTATGCTCAAAGGAGAAAAGGAATTTGATCCATTGCTTGAGCAGAAATCTGAGTTTGGATGTGGTATTTTATCTTCACCTGCGCCGGTTGAATACAATCCAGATATTCCAATAGAAACATTTGATGTAATTATTGTTGACGAATGTCATAGGTCAATCTACAAGCTATGGAAGCAGGTTCTTGACTACTTTGACGCTTTTTTGATTGGCCTTACCGCAACACCTTCAAAAAGCACAATTGCTTTTTTTAATAATAATCTTGTCATGGAGTACAGACATGAACTGGCAGTTGCTGATCAAATTAATGTTGACTTTAGCGTTTATAAAATAATGACAAAAATAACAAAGGATGGCTCCGTAATTGAAGCGGGCGAGACAATACAGAAAAGAGATATGCGAACAAGAAGAAAAAGATGGGAGACGTTGGAGGATGATTTAGAATATGATGCAGAACAACTGGATAAAGAAGTTGTTTCAAAAGACCAGATTAGGAAAGTTATTAGAACATTTAAAGAAAAGGTCTTAACAGAAATTTTCCCAGGAAGAAAATATGTCCCAAAAACACTTATTTATGCAAAGGATGATAATCATGCAGAGGAAATCGTGCAGGTGATAAGAGAGGAATTCAATGAAGGAAATGATTTTGCGGTAAAAATAACCTATAAAACAGAAGGCGAGAAACCTGAAAATTTAATCAGACAATTCAGAAATGGATTCAACCCGAGGATTGCAGTAACTGTTGATATGATCGCAACCGGAACAGACATTAAGCCGCTTGAGATTGTTTTCTTTATGCGCTATGTGAAGAGCAGGAACTATTTTGAACAGATGAAAGGCAGAGGCGTGAGGGTAATGAGGAATGATGACTTTAAAACAGTTACTCCCGATGCGATGGCAAAGGAAAGATTTGTTATTGTTGATGCCGTGGGAGTAACAGAAAACGAGGATTTGAGCGAAACAAGGCCACTTGAGCAGAAGCCATTGGTATCATTTGAGAAATTGCTAAAAACGATTAGATTTGCCAAACCTCATAAAGACAATCTTTCATCAATGGCAAGCCGTCTTTCCCGCATGCAGAAGAAACTAACCGAAAAGCAAATCGATGAAATAAAAGAAATCACTGGGGGAAAATCTCTGCCCGATTTCGCCCGCGACTTTGTTGATGCAATAGATGAAGATAAAATTTACGCACAAGCGCAAAAAGAATTTGGAGCAGGTAATTACATTGAATATGAACCTCTTAAAAAAGAGATTGAAGAAATTTCTCAAAAACGAATGACTGAAGCCGTAAAGCAGTTTATATACAATGCAAAACTTATGCAGCGGCTTCCTGAAATCAAACAAGAAACAGAACAGGTTATTGATGATGTTTCTGTTGATGTTGTTGAAGAGGCAGGATATTCACCGATTGCAACCGAGAAAGCAAGGAATATTATAAAATCATTCCGGGATTTCATTGAAAAAAACAAAGACGAATTAACCGCTTTGCAGGTTTTTTATACTGACAAAGGACGGCTGCATTGGAAAGATATTAAAGAAGTTGCTGAAAAGATTAAGTCCCCGCCTTATAGTTTAACTCCTGGTAAAATCTGGCAAGCATACGCTCAACTTGAGGAATCAAAGGTTCGTGGTAAAACAAAGAATAAGAGATCTGACTTTGTTTCACTTCTCAGATTTGAACTTGGCAAGGCAAATGAATTAGAACCATTTAATAACACCGTTGACAAGAGATTTGCTATATGGCTCAAAAAACAGAGAGATTCCCGCATAGAGTTCACACAAGAGCAGCTAAACTGGCTTGAGAAAATCAAAAATCACATATCAGAATCAATTGACATTACCACTGATGACTTTGAATACGCTCCTTTTGACCAGATGGGCGGGCTTGGGAAAGCATTTGATGTGTTTGGCGGGCAGATGAAATTTAATTCAATATTTAATGACATTAGTGCAGAGGTGTGCGTTTAAAATGATCAAGATGGTTGAAGAAAATTTAAAACAAATTTTAGAGGAAGATGAAGGTTACAAGATTGAATTTAAAGAAAATTTAAGTAATATTGACAAGGAAATTGTAGCTTTTGCTAATGCTTCCGGCGACAGAATTTTTGTCGGGGTTGATGATAATAGCAATGTTTTGGGTATTGAAACCACAAATGAATTAAGGTCAAAAATCCATGATATTGCAAACAACTGCGACCCGAAGATAAAAATTTTTATTGAAAAATTTGAAAATATTTTCATTATTAATGTTAGAGAAGGCACTAATAAACCCTACAAATGTTCCAGCGGTTTTTATAAATGTATATATCTGAACAGCCAGAAACTTGTAAGGGATGAAATTCTTGAACTTTTCAAATCCGAAGGCAAAGTCAGGTTTGACGAGACGATTGAACCGAAATTTCAGTATCCAGAAGATTTTGACGAGGATAAGTTTCACAGGTTTTTAGAACTCGCAGAACTTTCAAAACCAAAAAAGCAGGATAACATTGGGAATATTTTAATAAATTTATGTGTTGCAGAAAAGCAGGAAGGACGAATGTATTTCAATAACGCAGGCATTTTGTTTTTTGCAAAAAACCCGCAGAGATTTATTCCGTGGAGTGTCTACACGGTTGTGCTTTTCAAGGATTACCTAGGAGCAGATATAATTGACAGGAAGGAGATTGATGGCTCTTTATTTGATATTGTTGAATCTGTGATGAAATTTGTGAAGTTGTATTCCAAGGTTGCCTACAAATTCACAGGTGAAGCATACAGAGAAAACATCTACAAGTACCAGTTTGAAGCGATAAGAGAGGCAGTTATAAATTCTGTGATGCATAAATATTATTTTGAACACGGGCACAACAATATCCTGCGGTTTTTACCTGACAGAATCAGGATTGAAAATTTTTGGCTGAAACCAACGCACTTTGTTCTCGGTAAAACGGTTTTCAGGAGAAACCATTTGATTGCCGATTTGTTCGCAAGGATTCACTTCGGAGAAAAGTTAGGGACTGGCTTTGAGAGGATAGAAAATATTTGCAAGGCGGAGAATGCACCGTTCCCGGAGATGGAATGCGAAGAGAATTATTTTTATAGTACTTTTAAACAGGGAGAAGAGTATTTGAAAATGGCGGGCAGGCAGGAAGCGTCCAGGGAAAAGAAGGTGGAAATAGGAGTAGAAGATTTATTCGTGGCGGCAAATGCTTCTGTTGAGGGAGTAAATGAGGGAGTAAATGAGGGAGTAAAAAAACGCTTAATAAACGAGTTAGTTTATTTGGTGCGGAACAACTTTGTTAACCATAGTGCTATTGAAAATTTATGGGATATTTCAACAGCCACTGCGGAAAGAGATATATCGCTTTTGAAAAAACTAGGGTTTATTAAATTTACGGGCGCACCGAAAACAGGAAAATATGTTTTAACCGAAAAATGGAAAAAAATTATTGCGGAGGTGACTGCTAAAAAATGAATGAAGAAAATTCAAATAAATTACCGAAAGGGTGGAAGGAAGAGAAAATTGGGAGTAATAACTTTAAAATTCTCGGTAGCGGAATAGAAAGGTTTGAAGGAGAAAAAGATTATTTATCCACGGAATCAATTCAGGGAATAAAAATTGAAAAAATTGAATCTAAAATATCCTATAAAAAAAGACCTTTAAGAGCAAATATGCAACCCGTTCTTAATTCTGTCTGGTTTGCAAAAATGAAAGGAACAACAAAGGTATATTGTTTTGATGAAACAAATAAATCAGAATTAAATAAATACATATTGTCTACTGGATTCGCTGGAATAAACCCCCTCAATTGTAAAGCAAAATTTCTAAAATACTTTTTCTTATCTCCAAATTTTAATCTCGAAAAAGACAATTTCTCTACGGGAACTACACAAGTTGCAATAAATAATGATAGAATTAAAAAAATAGAAATTATTTATCCGGAGTCCATTGAAGAACAAATCCTAATCGTCCAAGAAATTGAAAAACACTTCACCAACCTTGATGCAGCAGTAAAATCCCTGAAGTTAGTGAAAAACAAATTAGGGGCTTACAGGAAAAGCGTTTTGAAGGCGGCGTTTGAAGGAAGATTGGTTGAAAAGAGAAGTGATTTGAATTATAAAAAATTATCTGAATTGTGTGATATAAATCCATCTAAAAAAGAAGTAAAAGACTTTGATATAGATACAGAAGTTACTTTTCTCCCGATGGCGTCTGTATCAAAAAAGGGAAAAATAGTGTATAGAGAAAAGAAAAAAATAAAAGATGTAATTAAAGGTTATACTTATTTTAAGGATGGTGATGTTTTATTGGCAAAGATAACTCCTTGTTTTGAAAACGGGAAGAGAGCTATTGCAAAAGATTTAAAAAATGGGATTGGGTTCGGGAGTACAGAATTTCATATTATTAGACCCAAAGAGAAAGTTACTTCTGATTGGATATTTTTTAGTATCAGTAGAGATGATTTTAAAAATGAGGCTAAAAATAAAATGACAGGTACTGTTCAAAAAAGGTTTCCAGCACGTATCGTCGAAAATTTTAAAATACCCGTGCCTAAAGTTCAAGAACAAACCCAAATCGTCTCCGAAATTGAATCTCGTTTTTCTGTCATTGACAAACTTGAAGAAACGGTTGATAATTCTCTGCTTAAAGCCGAGCAACTCCGCAAGTCAATATTAAAATCTGCTTTTGAGGGGAAGCTTGTTAAATATGATGGAGGTGGCGAAAAATGACTCGCATACTCGTTGATACAAATATTCTCATAGATAGGGAAGACTTAAAAGAAGTATCTGAAGGACTTCAGGAATTATTAAAAATTTTAAATGAAACAAATAATAAAATTGTGATACATCCTTTATCATTAGAAGAAATTAAAAATGATAAAAATGCTGAAAGAAGGGATATTGTTTTATCAAAATTAAAGTCATACAGAGTTATAGAATCATCGCCAAATCCTGAAAACGATAACAAGTTTATGTCCCTTATAGGCGAAACAGATAATACTCACGACATTGTTGATAATAGCATGCTTTACTGCGTTTATAAAGATGTAGTAAATTTTTTAATAACAGAAGACGAAAAAATCCATAAGAAAGCCTTGAAGGTAGGAATTTCGGATCGTGTTTTTAGAGTGGATGACGCATTAGATTATTTTAGGGTGTTTTTAGACAAAAAGATATTACATCCTCCCTCAATAATACTCACACCTATTCATAATTTAAAACTAAATGACCCTATATTTGACACCCTTAAGAAAGAATATGAAGGATATAGTGATTGGTGGAGTAAAATATGTAAAGAAGGCAGGAAAGCGTGGGTACATTTTGTAAACAGCAACATAGGTGCAATTCTGATACTTAATGAGGAAAACGAACCAATAGATTCAATACCTCCACTTCCAAAGAAAAGAAGATTAAAGATATGCACAATAAAAGTAAGCCGTAGGGGTTTTAAAATAGGCGAATTGTTTATAAAAATAGGTATACAAACTGCAATACAAAAAAACATTGATGAAATATATCTAACTCATTTTACTGAAGAAAATGATTATCTTGTGACTTTGATAGAAGATTATGGATTCGAGAAAATTGCAGATAAAAAAAATGGAGAGTATATTTTTGTAAAAAGATTATTTCCGAAGAAAGACAAAACATATTTGCCTGGAGAGATTTCTAAAAAATTTTATCCCTGCTTTTATGATAGTAGAGAGGTCAGTAAATTCATCGTGCCAATAAGGCCAGGATATCACAGCAAATTATTTACGGACTATAAAAGACAGACTAAGTTAAGTGAATTTATGGAGGAATTTATAGTTGAAGGGAATACTATAAAGAAAGCATATTTATGCCACTCAAAAACTAAAGGTCTAAAAGAAGGCGACATACTACTTTTTTATAGATCCAATGATGTCCGTGAGCTAACATCTTTAGGTGTCGTGGAAAAAGTATATGAAAACGTCACCGAACCTAATCAAATTGTTTCTTATGTAGGAAAAAGAAGCGTTTACTCCAGAAAAGAAATTGAAGAAATGGTGAATAAACCGACAAAAGTCATATTATTCAAGTGGCACTTACACTTTGAAAATCCGCTTAAATACAAAAATCTTTTGAATTATCAAATTTTAAAAGGTCCACCGCAAGCAATAATCAAAATTTCACATGATAAATATTTAAAAATAAAGGGGGAGGTAAAAATAAATGATCGCTATACTTTCAATTAAAGTGAAATATGTTAAGGAGATTTTGAACAGGAACAAGAAATACGAATTCAGAAAAACATCTTTCAAAAGGGATGTTAGCAATATTTTGATCTATGCTACAAAACCGGTCGGAAAAATTGTCTGCATGCTTCAGGTAGGAGATATTATAGAAAACCATCCTAAAATTTTGTGGAGGGATTTTAATAAATTTTCCGGGCTGAATAAGAAAGAATTTTTTGCATATTTTGGAACTATGGATAAGGGAATAGCAATTGAAATCAAATCAGTGAAGGAATTTCCGAAACCGATAAATCCATACGAATCAATTCCAAATTTTGTAGCCCCGCAGTCATGGTGTTACATCTCCGCAGAACAACTAAATCATATAAAAATTTAATAGCAATATAATTAAACAAAAAAATAACCAATGTTCCATTGATTCCTAAGTGGTAAGCTAAACTGCGGAAGGATGCTATGATAAAGTCCGCTCACTTCTCAACGCGCATTGGAGGAAACCAGCTTACACTTGATGAAGTCAGGGACTTGTTTGACGGGAAGGATGTTTATGCAAGACCAAGGGATAATCAGGAGGTCATTAACTACAAGAAGGTCTTGGAGTTCATAGATAAAGAGCATGACATAGATCTTAAGGTAATTAAAGAAATAAAAATAAATTCACACAATATCAAAAATTAATAAACATAAATTAAAAATAAATTAATAACAATAAAAATAATAGGATGACTGACTCAAAACAATTAGTGCAAAAATTATGGAACTACTGTGACATCTTGAGAGATGACGGGTTGTCTTATGGTGACTATGTAGAACAGCTGACATTCCTGCTGTTTTTAAAAATGGATGACGAGCGGATAAAACCACCCTTCAACAAAAAATCAGATATTCCGAAAGAGTATAATTGGCAATCCCTGCTTGCAAAAGACGGTGCTGAGCTGGAAGCGCATTACATTAAAACCTTGCAGGAACTCGGAAAACAGGAAGGAATAATAGGAGTAATATTCAGGAAAGCACAGAACAGGATACAAGACCCGGCGAAAATAAGAAAACTTATTGTTGAACTCATAGATAAAGAAAACTGGCTCAGCCTTGAAGCAGATGTTAAAGGAGATGCCTATGAGGGACTTCTCGAGAAAAACGCTGTTGATGTAAAAGGAGGGGCAGGACAGTACTTCACACCAAGAGCATTGATTGATGCGATGGTTGAGGTGATGAAACCAGAACCCGGGATGAAAATACACGACCCCGCATGCGGAACGGGCGGCTTTTTGCTTTCTGCATATAATTACATAGTAAAGCATCACCAAATGGACAGGGATCAAAAACACGAACTAAAACATAAAACATTCACAGGGAACGAAATTGTTCCGATGGCTGCGCGTCTTTGTGTTATGAATTTATATTTGCACGGTATCAACGGAGAAGAAAACCCGATAATGGTTGAGGACTCGCTGAAAAACAACCCCGGCGCAATTTATGATATGGTTTTAACGAATCCTCCATTTGGCAAGAAATCATCAGAGACAATAATAACAGAAACAGGAAAAGAAGCAAAAAAGGACTTAACTATTGTTAGAGACGACTTCTGGGCGAAAACAAGCAACAAGCAGCTTAATTTCCTCCAACATGTCAGAAGCATATTAAAAATAAATGGAAAAGCGGCAATTGTTCTTCCTGATAATGTTTTATTTGAAGGAGGCGCAGGGGGGACAGTCAGAAAAAAACTTATGCAGACATGCGATTTACATACTATTATTCGGCTTCCGACAGGTGTTTTTTATGCACAGGGCGTTAAGGCAAACGTCTTATTCTTTGATAAAAAAGAGGCATCAGAAAAGTCGTGGACTTCAAAGGTGTGGATTTATGATTTGAGAACAAATAAAAATTTCACCCTGAAAGAAAACCCATTAAAATTTGAAGATTTAAAGGATTTCATAAAATGCTACAATCCTGAAAATAGATTTGACAGAAAGGAAACGGAACAATTCAAGTGCTTTGGTTATGAAGAAATTTTAAAGAGGGATAAAACAAATTTAGATGTATTATGGATTAAAGATAAATGTCTGGATGATCTGGAAAATTTGCAATATCCAGATGTTATTGCAAATGAACTTATTGAAGAGTTAGAAGGTGCATTAGAACATTTGAGAGAAATTAACTTCAACTCTTAAGTTAAGTAAATTTTTCACGTATATCATACATTCAGCACTTTCAATCAAATTTTTGGTGCTGCCCCACTAAAATTGGGATAATTATATATTTGTTTTTTTACTAATATTTTTATAAGTTATAGGACTTACTTAGATTATAGTGAAAATTTCAACTTTTGATTATTTATTTTGAACATCAATATTACATATTATGATTTGAAGAATAAATATGGACAAAAACAATATTATCAAAAGATGTCAAAATGACTATATTTAGTAAATGAACATAAAAAGTCAAGAATTCATATTTGTTTTGTGTATGTCCTATAATGTTTAAAATTAAATTTATAATATCCAATTTTATTTTTAAGCAGATTTTTAAAAAATATCTCACAAATTAATTATCCCAACTTAAAGGGA
>MNZY01000008.1 GCA_001873845.1 Candidatus Altarchaeum sp. CG2_30_32_3053
TGCTACTATTACTATTAGGACTTTACTAATCTTTATAATGCTACTATTACTATTAGGACTTTACTAATCTTTATAATGCCACTATTAAGATTTTGGCTCATATGGCTCATATTTTTATCAGTCATGCTCATAACTTATCAGTGCTTTATCCTGTCTTTGCCGTCTATTAGCTTGAAAGTCCTTTTTCTCCCTCCAACCTTTCTCACGCTGCATATTCACACATCCAAATCCAAAACTATTCTTCTCTCCCAATCCGCAGTCCATTATAAATTCATAAAATTTTATTTTTTTTTCATTTTTTTCTCTATTAATCCGCAATAAATCTATCTCAAACTCCCACAAAGTTCCTAAAAACAAAAATTCCGCCTGATTTTTTCTTATATGTGTCGCAACCTGCCTTTTAAAGAACATCCTGTCAAACAATGGTTCTTCAAAGCCAAAATTTTTATTATAGAAAGCGTTAAATTTTTTTAGCGCATTGTCCTTTAGCCGTTCAAGGAAGAAATTTAAATCAGGATTCCTGTTAATTGAATAATATGTGTTCGTATTATTATTTTCATACAAAACAATTGGTGTTGCCGTCTCCCACCGTTGTTTTAATCCCATTGAAAATTTCTTAAATTCCTTCAGTTCAAATTCATGAATTCCAAGTTTAAAATATCTGGTGTTCCGCAGGGCTTTTGCAACTGTTTCTATAAAATAATCGTTCGGAGAAGAAACAACAAACTGCTTTTCTTCGTTAAATTTAAACCCACTTACGGGAAATATGTTTGAAAATGTGAAAAATTTAAATTTATTCGTATCATGAAATTTTGAAAATTCCGTATCTTTGAGCAGATTCCATATAAACGAGTGAATAAAGTATTTGTTTATTTCTTCGTATGCAAAAATTTCCTTCGGCAAAATTTTAATAATAAGACGCATTTTTGTTTTTGTTTTTCATTTTTCATTTTCACCTGCTTTTAAATCTTTTAATTATGAAATCCCTGTCTAATGTATCAATAAAACCAGCCAGTTTTGGACCTTTCTCTTTGCCAAACAACAGCATATAACACGCCTTATAAAATTTTATGGCTAACTCCTTGTCCCCTGACGCTTTTATCAGTTCCCCGATTTTCAAAGTTATTTCTTTTCCGCTTAAATTTTCCAGACACATTTCAGCAAATTTATTTAATAATTCCTTAATCTTATCATCAAGCCCAATATAAATTTTTCGTGCCTCTTCATCATCAATCAGCACGGTCCGCTCACTTTTAGGAATGTATAAATTTGCCCATCTGCCGGCCTTTTCAAGCCGTATTTTTATTAATTCCAAATCGCTTTCGCTATACAAATTTTCCTTTTTATTTATTTCATTTACTTTTTCAATTGCCTTTTCTCCGTAAATCTGGGATAGTGTTGAGGTAAAGACATAAGGCATTCGTTTCGGTGGGACCGAAAATTTTTTGTTTATGCTTATGTCATACATCCTTTTTGCATCTTCTGTTTCGTGTTCTGTTCTTCCCTCTTTAACACCGTAATAAATTTTCTCAACTGTGTCAAATTCATCAGTTAGACGGAAAATTTCTGCTAAATTTAGGTCCCTCTGCTTGTCTGGCTTCTTTGTGTAAAAGTAAAGAAAAATTTCCGGCTCTAAAATTTCTAAAATTTCCTGTGTAACATAAACATTTCCCTTGCTTGCGGACATTTTTTCCCCATTTACGAGGAAAAACTCATAAACAAACGGAATTGGTGGCTCAATGTTGTAAATTTCTCTCGCAATGACCTGCCCGGATTTCCAACTTCCCTCGTAATGGTCTTTTCCGAACGGCTCATAAGTTGTATTAAAAATTCCCCACTGTGCGGGCCATTCAAATCTCCACTGTAATTTTCCTTCTGTAATGCCAACTTCGCCTTCAAAGCCGCAGCCCTCTGTTTTTTTCTTTTTTATTTCTTTTCCACAGCATTTAAATTTTACAGTATTGTTGTGCAAATCAAAACCATCTATGTTTGCCAATCTTCCGCAATTCGGACAGATAGCATCAAAAGGAATATAATTTTCATGCTTTGTCGCCTGAAATTTTGTAACAATCGCACTGACATTTTCCAGGTTTTCAAAAACTGTTTTTATGTACGACTCAAATTTTCCATGTTTGTATAGATCATTGTTGTAATAAATTTCAATATCCTCAATTCCAAGGGCTTTTATTCCTTCAACCCAGACCTTTGTAAAATGCTCACTCCACGACAAACAACATCCAAAAGGGTCGGGAACTCTGCATAAAGGCATTCCTAAAAATTTTTCAAGTCCCATGTCATTGCTTTCATGCCATTTCCCGTCTAAATCCATAATCCTGGCCGGAATATCTTTCAGCGGGTCTCTGTCATCACTCGTGTGAATAAACCGGACATTTCCATCCCATTCCCTGTTTTCTATTTTTTCTTTTATTGACTTATAAACAAAGTATGCCCTGATAACATCGTTTAAATTTCCAATATGTTTTCCTCCCGAAGGTGTTTGGCCGCATCGTAGTACTGCAATTTTTTCACTGGTTTTTCCTTCTGCAAAGTCTTTTTCAACCCTGGCTACTGCCTGATTTGCTAACTGATCTGCCCAGAACATTTTAAATTTTTGATGCTGATAAAATAAAATAAATTTTTCATAATATGAATATTGTGATTCATACGACTTTACATAATATTAAATTTAAGTGTAAATTTAAGTAATCAAAAATTGATATTTTGACAATAATTTTAATCAGTCCTGATTTAAATCCGTCCCTGTGTTTATCGGATTAGTTATTATAAATTTGTTTCAAAACTAATTTTTAAGGATAAATTTAACTGCAAATTTAACTGCAAAATTTTGTAAATTTAATTTAACTGTAAATTATAAGATGGGCATAAAAATTTCAATCGTAAAAAATTTTTCATCCGCACATTTTTTAATCGGACATGAAAAATGCGGAAGGATTCATGGGCATAACTGGAAGGTAAAAGTAGAGGTTGAAGGCGAACTGGAAGAGCATGGCTGGGTTATTGACTTTACGCTCTTAAAAAATATCGCCGATGAATTGCTGAATAAATTTGACCACAAAATGCTGCTTCCGGATTCAATAAACTACGACGACGACAGAAAAAATTTAAATTTTACCGCAAATTCAAAAAAATATTCGTTCCCGAAAGAAGATTGCGTTATTGTTCCGATTGGCAATGTAACATGTGAAAATATGTCGTATTTTTTGCATAAGGAATTATGGGAAATTTTAAAGAAATTTAAAAACATACACGGTTTGGAGATTAAAGTTAATGAAAGAGACGAACAGGGGGCAGCATTTAAAAATCCATAAAATTTAGATCATAACATAATTTTTAACTTATAATTTTTATTCTTATAATATCCGGGCTGGTAGATCAACGGTAGATCGCTGCCCTCGCACGGCAGAGGCTTCGGGTTCAAATCCCGGCCAGTCCAAAAGTCCCGTATCATCGGGAAATTTTTCTGTTCCTTTTTGCAATCCGTTTATCACTTCTCCCTTTTTATTATGAATCGTTTTTGGCAGATAATTTTTTCATTATCTCTTTTATTTTTTCAGCCGTCTCTTTTGGGGTTAAATTTGTTGTGTCAATTATATAGTCAGCAGTTGAAAGATACGTGGGTAGCCGTTCATTTAAAATTTTCCAAGCCTCGTTTTCAATACATTCAGAAGTCAGGGAAGGCCTGTCTGAATCCCTTATCCGGGATATTATCCTTTCTTTATCTGCAATAAGAAGGAAAAATTTTCCGTTTTTCTTTAAATTTTGGACATTTTTGCTGTTCATTACCGCTCCGCCTCCTGTTGCAATGACTGCATTATCTATTTCTTCCCGGACAATATATTCAATTGCCCTGCTTTCTAATTCTCTGAAATACCCCCATCCGTTAGCCCTTACAATTTCTGAAATTTTTCCGTTAGCCCTTTCAATCTCGTCATCTGTTGAGATAAATTTCAGCCCGGTTTGTTCGCTTAAAATTTTTCCGACAGTGCTCTTTCCAGTGCCTCTGAATCCAATTAACACGATATTCAATTTAAAAAAAATTATCTGTGGTTTTCTTTGTTTCTGTCTGTTTTAAAAATAATTTCTTTTTTCATTCAAAATATTCAAAAACAGCATAAATTTTTAACAAAGGTTATTGTTGTATATTTATAGTAGAACATAATTATTAACCCAAAAAATCAATAAATTTTAAATTAATAAATTTAATAAATTTAATAAAAAGCCAATAAATACAATTTATAATTTATATTAAAATTATACATAATTTAGTAATATATTCACAATGTCAGATACATTCGTAACATCGGATCAGTTTAATAAAATACAGGCAAGGTTGCAAAAGCCGGAGAACAGGAAACAGCACATAGGCAAATATGAAGATGTTTGTAAGAATGTTGAAGATTTTTCACAACTTAATAAACAAACATATATTTTTAATAAACAAACACATAATCTAATTAAATTAATTTCAAAACCATAATTTAAAATGACAACACCTTATGATGTTTCGGCAGACAAACTGATAAACGCATTGAGCAGGGACTTAAAGGAAAATCAAAAAATCAAAAAACCCGAATGGGCGGATTTTGTAAAAACAGGAATGTGTAAAGAGCGCGCTCCCGAGGATGCTAACTGGTGGTGGGTAAGAGCTGCCTCTATATTAAGAAAGTTGTATGTGGGAAATGAAAGCACCGGTGTCGGAAGATTCAGAACTGTTTATGGTGGCAGAAAAAACAGGGGTGTAAAGCCGGAGCGTTTTTATAAAGGAAGCGGAAAGGTAATAAGAACAATTTTGCAGGAATTTGATAATATGGGCCTGACAGAAAAGGATACAAATGGAAGGAAAATAACTGAAAAAGGCATGACTTATTTAAATAATCTTTGCAGTAATTTGCAATAAAATTTATTTGTCATTTATTTTAATTTCCTCTACAAAACTCTAAAGTAATTGACTTTTATTTCATTGTGAATAATTAATCATTTTATGAATGTTTGTTTATAGTTTAATTTAATCCATTCATAATTTAATATCTTTTAATTGTAATTTACCATAAAATTTTTTAAGAATAATAATAAAATAATAATAATAATAATAAAATAATAATAATAATAAAATAATAATAATAAAATAATAATAAACATTCACAATGTCAGATGCATTTATAACAGCAGACCAGTTTAATGAAATACTATCAAGATTAGAAAAGTTGGAGCATAAAGAGCAACATGTAGGAAAACATGAATATGTCTATAAGAATGTTGAAGAATTAAAAGAGAAGTATTATGCTATAGATACAAAATTTAATTCATTAGATGAAAAAACAGATTTTAAATTTGATGCTCTTCAGACAGAAATGCACAACAAGTTCAAAAATATTTGCACAGAACTTAGCATAATATCAGGTGCGATACTATTTACAGGCCATAGTCATAACCATCGTGATAAAATTAATATTTTATGCATAAATAATTATTTATTTAATTAATATAAAATTTAATTTAATATCTATTTATTTAATTAATATTTAATATATCATTCATAATTTACTATAAATCTTTGTAAAAAATTTTTTGTAAAAATATATAAAATGGGAAAATTTAAAAAAATATGTGCAGCCATAGGAGGAGCAGCAATAATCAGCGCTGCAATTATGGGAATGGTTAGCGCATCAACAACAGGGTTGGATGAATTAGATAAGAGTTTTGTATATGACGCAAGCTACAATCCACATGTACAGATTATAGTAGGTGAAAAAGCAGCGGCAGCAGATGTTGTTGGAGCAGGAGATATAGCAGCAACAATCGGAAATTTGGCATATACAACAGGAGTATCCGGAGCAAATGGAGATTCAGTAGGAGAAGTAAAGTTGGCTGTGAAGAGCTGGAGTATGATTGGAAAATATGAACAGGATATAAAAAACAGAATTATCGGAGTAACTGATTTAGAAGGATCCTTTTTAAGTTCAACACCTTATGGATCATTTTACAGCACGGATGGGCAACTACTCGCAAATGGGACATTAGCATATACTCAAGGAATGCTTAAAAATTACAATATCGGATGCCAAATTGACAAGACGGTGGCTGATTTTCCGATGAAGGTTAAGAACTGCAATGAATTGTGTTATCTTTGTTACGATATATGCCAAGAGGTAAAACATCCTGATCACGAAATGAAAGAAACCATAAATGTAGACGGAACAAAAGTTAAATATTATGAATATGGATTGGGATGCGACAGCAAAGCAGAATCATTAAAGATGAAATTAGATTGTGGAGCACTTCAATACACAGTTGATCTTGGCGGAATTCCTGTAGCAGCTATAAGTGATGGAGATAATTTAATAGATAGTAGCTATAGGGGAAAGATGTTGTTTATGGGTTCAAATGATTATTTTGTTAATGACTTGAGCCAGACGCAAATCGTCTTAGCAAAAGGTGAAAAATTAGTAATAAGTAGTGCAGGTGCAATAGAACCAACATTACCACAATTGCAAGGGTATAGATTTAAATTACTTAGAGTAATTCAGAGTGGTGGAAAGGATGCTGGAGTTGTAATGGAGATTGAAAAACCCGATGGAACAACTGTTCAGGCAACAGCATCAAAACAGGCAGGTGCTTCTCTTGGAAGAGATGTGAATGGTCACCAGATACAAATACAAACATTCCAGGTTATGGGAAACGACGCAAATATAATTGCTTATGATATGGCAACCAAATACAAATTAGAAAACAATAAAAAGCAAGATGGATGGAGGGTTAAAATAGACAAAGATTTTTGTAATAAGGTTGGTATTGACGATTATGAAGGGAATGCATACAAAAAATATTGTCTGACAAAGTTAACATTAACACAAGAAGATGCTCAAACAATGAATGTCGGAGACACGGTATTTTTCCCGACAAAGGCAGTAAAGTTTTCTTTTGAGGGCTTTAAAGATGAGGATTTTGGGGACCCGACATGTTCAGGCGGAAAGGATAAGATAAAGATAGAAACAAGTGATGATCGTAAAGTATTATTGAGTTTTACCACAAGGGATGGACAACGACTAAATAATGTCAGATTGGATGAAGGAGGTTATGAAATTGACGAGTTATTCTTGATAGGAAATACCGTATACAAATTCAGAGGAACAGAAGGGATTGATAACGATGAAAATCTTACAAAATTATTGCTGACTGATGTTAGTAATGCAAACGACTTTGAAGTAATACTTACAAAGTTGAGTGGTAGTTTTGCAGGATTTAATTATACTAAGTTTGACAGATATAGTACAAGTTTAGAAAATTCGTGCAGTCCGCCATGTTCTACATTTAATGGAACCTTGCTACAAATACCAGGAGTAATGGCATATTTCCACGAAGGTAAGTTGTGGATGGATAAAGGAAATGACAATAAAATCGGCCTAAATAATATCGCTTTAACAGACATTCAGAATGACAACTGCCCGGCAAAATTAGGGACATTATTCGAAAACGGAACAGATCTAAATGGAGAAACAACAAATAACAATACCAATGATCAAATTTTGACCTTTAAAGGTTGTGGAGAAGATAAAGCATATATTGACTTTTATGATACAAATAGGAAAAATAGAGGTACTGGGGATTATCAGACAAGTGTTAAAATTACAGGAACAGACACAGCACCAGTTGCTAATACATCCTGTTTGGGTGCAGGAATTGAGTGTTACAATATGACTAAATTAGGATTTGAAGGGGTCTTAAAATGCAGCGAAGATACAAAATTGTGGTCGCCAAGGGGAGCTGACTTATTTACTGTAACAAACTATGGCAGTGACAAACAAGTGAAGGCAGTTGAAATTTGTCATCCAACAAAGAAGGCCTATATAACTTACTTCCTTGGAAAGGAAAAGGAAGAAAGTGAACAGATAGGAACAATTACTGAAGCTGATGTTGGAAAATTAAAGACAATCGGATGCTGTGAAGCAACTGTAAAGTCCTTTAGATTAAGTGCGGGCAACGCAACAGACGCAGCAGGGACATGCCATGCTATGAAACCTGTCGGAAAATTGATGGTGCTTGATAAAGGGGCAGGTACAGGCAATTTGATTGTTGTTGGAGGTCCGGTAGTTAACACAATAGCTGCAAGTGCAGGTGTTACAAAGGAGGAAATTGGAGCTGATGCAGATAAATATGTCATTAAGAAGGTGGGCAACAAACTTGTTGTTGCAGGATGGGAAGCAGAGGATACATATGCGGCAACCGGTAAAGTTGTTGAGTGGTTACTGGCAAACGCACATACAGCATAAACGCATAAAGGACTAAAAACAGTGTGACGGGGAAAAAATTTTATTTTTTTTCTTTTTCTTTTTCTTTCAATTTTTTATATATGACTTTCTGATAATTTTTAATTGATTTATTTTTAATTGATTTATATTTTATTATTTTTCAGATAAATTTGAAAATGAAAAAGGCTGAAATAATTGTTAAAGGAGAGGTTCAAAGGGTCGGATATAGAGATGCAGTTGAAAAAATAGCAAGAAAATTAAATATCAAGGGATGTGTTGAAAATCTCATACACTATGATGTTAAAATACTTGCAGAATCTGAAGAAGAGAGTTTAAAAAGATTTATGGAGGCAATAAAAATAAAAAAATATCCTATTGATGTTGAAAGTGTTGAAGTTAAATATCAGGCGCCGACAGATGAATTTAAGTATTTTGAAATAAAAAGAGGAGACCCGCAGGAAGAATTAGGAAAAAGATTGGACTACATTATCAATATTTTACAGGGTGTTGGAGAGAAACATGATACAATGCAGATATAGATCCGGAAGTGATTTCTAAAAGCGGAATTAAGGACTTATACCTCTGTTGAGATTCGGCAAAATTTTTAATTTTCACTTTTAATTTTCTCTTAAATGAGGGCATTTATCTCAATAAATATTCCCAATCCCATTTCAGTAAATTTTGAGGGATTTAAAAACCATGTTAAATTTAAGGCAGTTGATGCTCAAAACATCCACCTGACTTTTAAATTTTTAGGTGAAATCACCCCAAAAGATGCAGAAGAAATTTCTAACGCACTAAATTTCATAGAAAACGAGAGAAAATTTAAAATTTCCCTGAAAGAAGTAAGTGCATTTCCAAATGAAAAATATGTCAGGGTTTTATGTATAGGTGTTGCAGAGGGAAACAGAAAAATTTGCGAATTGCAGAAAAAGATAGATGATGCATTATTTTCAAAATTTAAATTTTTTCCCGAAAAGGACTTTGTTCCGCATTTGACAATAGCAAGAGTAAAGTATGTCCATGACAAAGCAGCATTAAAGGCATTTATTGAAAAATACAATGACTTTGAATTCCTGAAATTCACAGCAGAAAAGGTCTCTTTAATGCAAAGCGAATTAAGAACAGAAGGACCAATTTATAGCGAAATAAAGGCATTTTTATTAAAGGATTAGATCAAAACAACTTTGCCTGTACTTCTTTACCTGCTTCTTTGGTTTTATCTTTTTTGTTTTCTTCCATGAACTGGACATTCCACGATTTCCTTAATATCTCTCTTGGAATTTTTGATTCGTTGTTTTTTAAAAATTCAGCTGTTTTCGGATCAGAAGGATAGCCTGAACCAAAATCACCGTAAATTTTCTTTAAATTTTCAATTTCTCTGTCCCTTTCAACCTTTGCCAATATAGAGGCAGCAGAAACCTCAATATATCTGCTGTCTGCAAAATGCTCGGAAATTATATTAAATTTATTTTCTCCGATACGCTCACATGATGGCAGTGATGACAAAAATTTTAATATCTTCTTTGTGAAATTTTCCTGTATGTTCTCGGGAGAATCAACATAAATAACAGACAGCATATCTGTCGTTGTTTTATCTAACTCCAAAAGCATTTCCGAAATTTCCTTTGCTTCAATATCGTTAAGGGAAATTTTCTTTCTTGTCTCGTCAATTTCTACCGGAGAAATTTTTTTAATTATGTGTTTTAATGTTATTTTCTTTATTTTTCCTTCAAGAAATTCCCTTCTTTTGGGGGTGAGTTGTTTTGAGTCCTTAATATTAAGTTCTTTCAGTTTCTCAATTCCATCTTCATCAAAGATGCAACATGCCATAACCATAGGCCCTATAACCGGTCCCCGCCCGGCTTCATCTATTCCGCAGGTAATCACCTTTTTTAAATTTTATTATAAATTTTATTATAAATTTTATTATAAATTTCAATATGAAAATTTCATTTACTATGTTAAATTTTTAGTGAGATAAATTTATTAACTTTCGGATATGGCGCGGACAAAAATAGCTGAGAATGCAATAGCTGAAGAATACAAAAAGTATATGCTGGTTAAAATGTTTGATGAACTTTTGAACACAGCGAATTAACTGATGATGACTGCACAGAATTAGGTAAAAAACTAAACAATACTGTTAGGTTAAGAATAAAAAGTGACCCTGCTTTGATAAGTGAGCAGCAAATTAAAATATCAATTTAATTAATTTCAGTTTTAATAAAAAATAATAAAATAAACAGGAAAATGGAAGCAGTAATCCGCGGTAACGAAATAATACTTCCTGGGGAAATAAAAACACGATCTAAAAAAGCAGAGGTGTAATATAAACAGGAGATATTATTTTGATAATGCAGCACGAAAGGGAAACACTAAAAGGCATTATAAAAGCAAAATCTAAAAAATCGTCGGCAGAATTGGTCAGAGAATTAAGAGATGAAAATGACCCAAAAAGATTGGAAAATTAAAGTTGTTTAGATACAATAGAAACTGGAAATTTAAAGGGATATGTGTCGGTTTTAACAATTACCGAATTAATTGTTGTCTTATCCCGAAACGAAAAAGAGTTGAATAATTCAAATAAAGAAATTGTACGGATGTGTCTGGATTATGTGTTTAAGACATTAATTGTCGTTTCTGTCAGTAGTACGGACATAGCAGGTACAGCAAGAGAACAGGATGCGGTTTGTTAACTTATGACCTGGAATTTGGCGAAATTGAGGAAATTGCTGTGATGTCGCCTTATATGTCTTAAATTTTAAAAATAAAACATAATTTAAATTTAATTTAAATTTAATTTAAATTTATCAAATTTATATCTGAAATTTCAAAAACCATTCAAATGAACCCAAAATTTTTAGATACAACCTTACGGGACGGCGAACAAACACCCGGAATTGTGCTGAAGCCGGAGGATAAGGTTGAAATGGCAAAAGCAATAGATGAAGTCGGAGTTGATTTTATGGAAATCGGAAGTGCAATAGCAGGCGAGGGCGAAAGAGAGGCAATTAAAAAAATTTGCGACGAGAAGAAGAATGGAGACATAAGCGCAGGGCTTTTAAGTTTTGCGAGAATACGAAAAGAAGATATAGAATACGCACTGAAATGCGGCGTTGACGGCGTCTTTCTGGTTGCACCGACATCAGACATTCATATAAAGAACAAATTAAACACAACCAGGGAAAGGGTCAGGGACTCAATCACCGGATGCGTTGAATTCTGTAAAAATAACGGATTAATTGTTGACTTGTGTTGCGAGGATGGAACAAGGACAGACACTGATTTTCTCAAAGAAATTTTAAATCAGGCAGTTGAATTAAAAATTGAGCGATTTACCGTTGCAGACACAATCGGAATAGCAACGCAGGAAAAAATCTCGGAAATTTTTTGCGCATTATCTCCTATTGCAAAGTCCAAAATTTTGCTTGGCGTTCATTGTCATGATGATTTCGGATTAGCAACGGCAAACACGATTACTGCTGTCCGGAACGGAGCAAATGTTGCCGATGTTACGGTTAACGGACTGGGTGAAAGAGCGGGAAATGCACCGCTTGAAGAGGTTGCAACGGGACTAAAATTTCTTTATAATTATGATGTCAATATTGACTTCAAAAAAATTTTAGGACTATCAAAACATATTGAAAAGATTACAGGAATAGGAATAGCAAGAAATAAAGCAATTGTCGGTGAGAATGCCTTTACACATGGTGCGGGAATTCATGTTGATGGTATATTGAAAAATCCTACAACTTATGAGGCAATAAATCCTGAAATTTTTAACGCTGAAAGGAAATTTGTTCTTGGCAAGCTGATGGGGAAAAAAACAGTAGCGAATGTGCTGGAAGAGATGGACATATCGGCTAATGACGAACAATTTGCCGAAATTTTTAAAAAACTGCAATTCATGGCAGATAAAGGAACGCGGATTACAAATTTTGATGTCAAACAGGTGGCAAATGTTATGCTGAATTTATCTGAAAAAAAAGAAATAATTTTAAAAGGCATCACTGCTTTTTCCGGATATGTAACACAGCCCATGGCATCCGTAACATTATTAGTTAACGGGGAAGAAAAAAGGGCAATAAGCATTGGGAATGGTCCGGTTGATGCTGCAATAAATGCAATACAAAATATCTGCAAAGATATCCCGTTTGAATTTTTGGATTACCATGTTGATGCAATTTCAGGAGGAAGCAGCGCAGGCGTTCGGGTTGAGATAAAGCTGAGGAGTAAAGGAAAAACAATAAGCGCAAGTGGTGTCGGAACTGATATTGTGCTCGCAAGTGTTGAGGCATTTTTAAACGGATTAAATCTTATATTAAGCAATTAAGCAATAAGTGATTAGGTAGGTAAATTGTAGTGAATCTACTAACTTTTGACACAAATATTTTAGATTTTAGGTATTTGTTTAGCTATAGTGAAAATTTCAACTTTTGATCATTTATTTTGAACATCAATATTACATATTATGATTTGAAGAATAAATATGGACAAAAACAATATTATCAAAAGATGTCAAAATGACTATAATTGAATTTTACTGAAACCTTCGGTTTCAATCTTTTAAAATTTATGAAATTTTAAAATTAACTTGTCATATCTTGTTTTGTAGTTATTTTTTCATATTTTTTGATACTTAATTTTTTAAGCAGCTAAACAAATACGATTATATTTTATAAAGTTTAAAAAATCACCTCATATCATTCGGGTATTTTTTAAATAAATTTAGAAAATACTCATAAAATACTCAAAGAAATTTATAATATTTTTTAATAAAAACACAATTATTTATTACAAAGTTATAATGCAATTAAAAGACAATAAAAACAAAAAGAATGACTGTTGAAAAAAATTTGGAACATCCTGAAAAAGAAATTAAAGATATGAATTTTAAAGAAATAGAAAATTTAATAGACAACAAACAGATAACAAAAGAAAACCATAGTTCTGTTGAAAAACGATTAAAAGAAATTTATGTCCGAAACAAAAACGACCATAAAAATACATCAATTGTGCTGGATTTATTACACAAACTTTATCCCATCCAATTAGAAATAATTGAAAAGGAACGTTTTGACAGTAGTCCTTTAGGTAAAATGTACGAGAAAAATAAAAAATAAAAAATAAACAACCACATTAATTATCGTCATCGGAACCCCTATCCGGGCAAACTCAAAAAATGTCAGTGTGATGTTTCTGTTTCTGTTTCTTTTTTCCGCATTTTGGATTATTATTACATTGCTCGCTGCCCCCAAGACAGACAAATTTCCTGCAATTGTGCTGCCTGCTGACAGTGCTGTTATTTGTGCATCCGTTCCACTGCCAAAAAGAGGAAGATATAAAGCAACAGGGGGAACATTTGAAATAAACTGACTTAAAGCAACACTTATTGTCAGCAATACGGGAATTGATGATATATTCAAATTCCTGTGCTGGCCCACTAAAATTGGGATAATTATCTATTTGTTTTTTTACTAAATCTTTATAAGTTATAGGACTTACTTAGATTATTTTGTAAATGAACATAAAAAGTCAAGAATTCATATTTGTTTTGTGTATGTCCTGTAATGTTTAAAATTAAATTTATAATATCTCATTTTAATTTTTAAGCAGATTTTTAAAAAATATCTCACAAATTAATTATGCCAACTTAAAGGGATGAGCACCCGATATTCCTACTGTTGGAGGTCAAAATATATAAAAATGTTGAGAATAATCCTCATAAGACACTGTGAAACCGAATGGGCAGTTGAAGGAAGATATCAGGGAAACATAGATGTGCCTTTAAGTCCTCTCGGAAGAAAGAATGCAAAATTACTTGCAGACAAAATTAAAACATACACAATAAACCATAATTACCGAATTTCAAAAATTTATTCCGGCTGTTTGTCAAGGGCGTACCAGACAGCAGAGATAATTTCAAAAAGTATAAATTTTAAAGGGCATGTGGAGAAAATTTGCGAACTTAATGAAAGAAATTTTGGTGATTGGGAGGGCTTAACATACAGTGAAATTTCGTCTAAATACGGAAAAAGTAAGACAGATAAATACTTAAACAACCCGTTAAATTTTTCAATCCCGAATGCTGAGTCATTTGAGGACTTCAAGGAAAGGGTGTCAGAAGGAATAAATTTCATTCTCAATGAGAACAACGATAAAGTTAAAGACAATGCCAGTAATTATAATAACACAATAGTTAACACAATACTCGTAGTTGCACACGGCGGAACAAATCGCCTTATAATTTGTATGGCGTTAAATTTATCACAGGAAAATTTTTTTCGTCTAAAGCAGGACTTAGGATGCATCAATATAATTGAAAATTATGAAAATTTATCAGTTGTTGTGTTGATGAACGGAAAAATTTAAAAATTAATAAAAATAAGATAAATTTAAAACAAAGTGTTTATCTTTATTTTGGGAGGTGTTAGGAGCGGGAAAAGCAGATATGCAGAAGAGATTGCGCTGAAAAATAATAAAAATGTCTTTTATATAGCAACTTATGAAAATGACGGAAATGATGCAGAAATGACTGAAAGAATTGATAAACACAAAAAACACAGACCTGATGAATGGACTGCTGTTGAGATAGGAAAAATTTCCGGTGTGTGTTTAAAAATAAGTGAAATAGCAGACAGAACAATTATAATTGACTGCTTAACGCTTCTCGTATCAAATTTTCTGTTTGATGTTAAGAATGCTGACGAGAACGACATAACGAAAGAAATTGAAAAAATGGTTAATGAAATTAAGGATGGAATAAAAAAGAACAATAATGATGTAATAGTAATTTCAAATGAGGTCGGACAGGGAATTATGCCTGCAAATAAAATTTCAAGAAGGTATGTGGATTTACTCGGAAGGGCAAATCAGATTACTGCAAAACACTGTGATGAATTTTATTTTATGTTTGCGGGAATTCCGATGATGATAAAATAAAAATAAATAAAATTGGTTCATATTTTCAAATCTGTGAATGCTCTGAAAATTTTGAAATTTCATACAAAACCTATGATATTAAAAATAAGAGTAATAGTTTTTAATCCCAAGTTTCCCACATGAATGAAAATTACTCAACAAGTTGTAAGAGAATGCAACTCTTCTTATAAAAATCCTTCTGTTTTTTAAAATAAGTTTCTTGTCGTTCAAAAGTTTTATTTATTTAATGATATATATCTAATATATATTATTATGTAAGTAATCAAAATGAAAAAGCTTGATTTTGTAAATAGAACCACTTTAAAAGTGGAGAATATTGAGGGTTTTATGGTTCGGAAGGTTACCCGATT
>MNZY01000007.1 GCA_001873845.1 Candidatus Altarchaeum sp. CG2_30_32_3053
GAATTTATTTATATTCTTCCTCAAATAACTTCTTGACAAATAACACCCTCACAAACAACACTTATAATTTTGGCATATATGGATATGAAATTTCTCATTTTTATCAGGACATAGATAAATCAAATTTAGTTGATAATAAGCCAATTTATTACTGGACAAATGAAAAGAATGCCCCAAATGGCTGTAAAAATGCAGTAATTTCTGACTTAAACAATACTGGTTTTGTTGCTTTAGTTTCTTGTGATAATATTACGGTTAAAAATTTAAATTTACATAACAATTCTCATGGAATATTGCTTGTAAATACAACAAATAGCAAAATTTTAAACAACACAGCAAATTTAAATGGTTATGAAGGAATTTCTTTACATTATTATTCCTCAAATAACTCCTTGACAAACAACACAGCAAATTCAAATAGTTGGAATGGAATTTATTTAGGTTCTTCCTCAAATAACTTCTTGACAAACAACACAGCAAATTCAAATAGTTATGGAATTTATTTAGGTTCTTCCTCAAATAACTTCTTGACAAACAACACAGCAAATTCAAATAGTTATGATGGAATTTATTTAGATAAATTTTCCTCAAACAATACTTTGACAAACAACACAGCAAATTCAAATAGTAATTATATAATTATTTTTGGTGTGATAGTATTGATAATAGCGGCATATTATTTCTTTGTGATGAGAAAAAAGAAGAAGGGAAAAGAAGAAAGTAAATAATAGGTGATGAAACTTTTTTTCTTTTTTTAAATTTTAAATTTTGGATATAAAAGCATAAATTTTTAATTATAGTTTTTGTTCTTTTAATCACTATTCTTATATTTATGCAAAAATGGACACAAAATTTTTTAAACGCTGGATTTCTGATGTATCCCCCTACATTCCAGGAAGGATTAAGGATAACTTTATTAAGTTGGCGTCAAACGAAAATAATTACGGCCCTTCAAAAAGGGTAATTGATATAATAAAAGGCAAATCAGGAGATATATTTCGCTACCCTTATAAAGACGAATTAGTCAAGGAAAAAATTTCGGAATACTGCAATTCTTCAATAGGCAAAAATTTAATCTGGCCAGAAAACATAATACTCGGAAATGGCTCTGACGAACTGATTGAACTGCTAATCAAGACCTTTCAGTCCCCATACATAGGATTTTATCCTTCATTTGTTGAATACAATCGGGTTGCCAGAATTTTTAACGAAATTTATTACGAAATTCCGCTGAATGATGACTGGACATTTGACTGCGGGAAATTTATAAACAACGAAAAATTTAAAAAAGCAGGCGTTGTTTTCTTATGTTCTCCGAACAATCCTACGGGAGGAATTATTGAAAAAAGCGATATTGAAAAAATTTTAAAATTTAATAAAATTGTCGTTGTTGATGAAGCATATTATGAATTCTCAAATTTAACTGCTCTTGATTTGATTGACAATTATGAAAATTTAATTGTGCTTCGGACAATGTCAAAGGCGTTCGGAATTGCCGGCTTGAGAATGGGCTATGGAATAGCAGATAAAGAAATTATAAAATTTTTGCACAAGGTTAAGCCGCCGTTTAATGTCAATATACTCGCACAGGAGGCGGCACTGGCAGCGTTGGATGATGTTGACTTTATGGAACAAAATGTTGAAAGAATTGTGAAGGACAGAGAAATTATGGGTAAAATTTTAGGCAAAAAATTTAAGGTCTTTGGCAGTCGGACAAATTTTCTGTTTGCCGATGTATCTCCTTACACTGCAAAGGAATTTTTTGACAAACTTTATAAAAAAAAGATTATTGTTAGACCTTTTGGAAAACTGGATGGGTTTAAAGGTGAATATGCGAGAATTACTGTTGGAACAGAAGAAGAAAACAAAATTTTAATTGAGGTGATTGAAGAAATTTTTTGAATGTGCTGACGGAAAAATAAATTGCCAGATTTAATTTGACAATATTATAATTGTTGAATGCTAAATCAAAAATCAAAATTATGATCTAAAATTCAAAAGTAAAAAGAATGTAGCCTGGACGAAAATTCAAATATTGCAGAACATAAAAGGTTTGCCTGCTTTTACATTGCAGGAGATTTTGGACTTTACTCGATTTATAAGGGTGCGAAAATTGGTGCTGACCCACTAAAATTGGGATAATTATATATTTGTTTTTTTTACTAATATTTTTATAAGTTATAGGACTTATTTAGATTATTTTGTAAATGAACATAAAAAGTCAAGAATTCATATTTGTTTTGTGTATGTCCTGTAATGTTTAAAATAATTAATAAACAAATTTAAATAAAAATATAAAATATATAAAATGGAAAAAAATAAGACAACGGTTTTGCTAAGTAGGGACACGGTAAACAGACTATGTAAATTAAAAGGAAAAATAGGAGACACATACGACACAGTAATAAATGATGTAATTGATAAATATGAAGCAGGTATGAATGAAAATAAAGGTGGATACTGATAATAAAAGGAAGGGACACGTAACTATACAAATAAAGAGAACGCTCGCAAATAAACTAAAAAGAATGGGAGATGTTGGCGTTTCTTATAATGACACTGTAATAGATTTACTAAATTATTATAATGCAACGAAAACACGACTATCATAAGCCACTAAAATGACAGAAGTATTTAATAATATAAAAGAATTGAGCGAATACACAACAATTAGTATAGATGCGAATGTTGCTTTAAGCAGATTTTTAAAAAATATATCACAAATTAATTATCCCAACTTAAAGGGATGAGCGCCCGAAAATTAAAGAAATCATCAGATAATTTAACGATGGAACTTTCAGATTTAGACAAATCAGAGGCAGAGCATCTGGAAGAAGAATTTAAAAACTACAAGGAATTATATCCTAAAAATGAATAAGTATGTCACGTATGTCACAGATACGATAGCATTAAGTGACATATAACTATGATAAAGTAAAAATTGAGAAAACTAATTTTTTAATGCGTTCATAATTTAGTCAATAAATTTTAATCGTTATCGCATCCTTTTTAGTTATATTTTGTAAATTAGTAAAAATCGCTGACGGAAAAATAAATTTTACAAATATGACTAATGCCTATAATAAATTTTAATAAATTAAATATGATGGAAGGAGAAAATAAAGAGGAAAATAACAGAAATATGGATAATAAAGGCAATAAAATAAACAGAGAGGGAGAACTACAAAAAGTAATATATCAGGCAAGGGCACTTGAAGAGCATGCGGCTGCAATAGACAATCAGATTACAATGCTGAACGGAACATTTCAGGAAATGCAAAGAACTATTGAAACCCTGGACGGCTTAAGCAGAACGGGAGATGCGTATAAAAACAGAGAAATTTTGCTTCCTGTTGGCAAAAATGTTCTTGTCAGTGCTACATTAAAATCAAAAAATGTGCTGTTTGAAATTACCAACGATATATTCATTGAAAGAACTCCTGAAAATGCAAAAATTGCCTTGCAGGAAAATATAAAAAAAATTACTGACATCATGGAAAATTTAAAGAAACAACACTCTGAAATCGCAAATAAAATTTCTGCTTTAAATGAATACGGCGAGCAACTCGCACACGGTGAATGAACATAATCACAAATTTATAAAATTTATAAAATTTATAAACAAAATATAATTATAAATAATATAAAATAAAATGAATCAGGGAAGAACACAAAAACAAACAGGAAAATTTGGAGTAACAAAAGGCTTTGACTCAAGGAAGGTTGAAAAAGAAGGAGATATAATGACAATCGGAAAAGAGCCAATAACTGCTTACGCTACAACACGGGTAATAAAGATTGCAGACATGATGATAGATAATGACTGCAGAAGAATTCCTATAGTTGATGCAGGAACGAAAAAACTTCTGGGAATAGCAAAGGCAATAGATATCGTTGATTTTCTTGGCGGAGGGGAAAAGTACAACATAATTTTGAACAATTTTAAAGGAAATTTTTTATCAGCAATTAATTCGCCGATAGCAAAGATTACAAGTTCAAATTTCACAACATTAACAAATTTGGACTCAATAGATGATGCCCTGAAAATAATTATCAGAATGCATACGAGTTTAATTCCTGTTGTAGATAAAGACGGAAAAATTTTAAAGGTTATAAGCGAAAAAGATGTTTTTCCAACTCTAAAGATATCTGGTGTAAAAGCGTGTGATATTATGCAAAGAGAAGTAATAACAGTAACTCCTGAGACAACAATTAAGGATTTGGCAAGAATGGTTGTAAATACTCAAAAGCGAAGGATTCCAGTAGTAAGTGATGGACATCTTGTTGGAATTATAAGTGTAATGGATGTCCTTAAATTTTTGAAAGAAGGTGAATTTAAAAGTATTATGAGTGAAGAAATTTTAAGTGAAACAGTTAACAAAATTATGAAGCAGCCAAATGTGGTCTTTTTGGATACTGACCTGGACTACATTGTTACCGAAATGAAAGAAACCGGATTCGGGGGCTTTCCTGTTGTTGAAGACAGTAAATTACTGGGGATGATAACAACCACAGATGTAATTAAGGCGTTTTACAGGAATGAAGAATAAAAGAATTTCCGATTGTTTTTCATGAAATTTTCACGAAATTTATAATAAAAAATTTGTCCATTTTATCGTTTTTGAAGGCGATTTCAAAACTGCAAAAAATTTGAAATGCACGAACGATTAGTGAGAGTATGTGCGTAAAGTCAGGCATATTTAAAACAAAGTTTTAAATGCCCTTATTTTATTCATTTGAAATGCTTCATGTATTTTGAAAATCAACAGATTTTGAAAATATCTGAAATAGTTTAAACGCCGATTTAAAAAAGAAAAAAGAGATAGAAGATACAAAATCAAAATGCAGGTGTTGTAAGGTGGCAAAAAATAAAAAAAATATGGATGAAAAATTTATAATTTTGGGAACCGGATTAATTTTAGCTGGTTTTTTTATTTTGTTTATCGGAACTTTGATGAACATAATGAACAGCGATAATAGCAGTCAAAAAGACAGCAGCGGAAATTTTAAAAGCGGAGGAGTTATAATGATAGGTCCTATTCCGATTGGATTTGGAACAGATAAAGAAACAATAATAGTGGTAATGATTCTGGCAATTGTGCTTATGATTGTCGGATTCTTATTTTTCAGGTTTTTCAGATTTTAAATTTTTAAATTTTAACCGCTCAATATCTTCAAAGAAAGACGGATAGGACTTATTGACACACTCTGCATCATTTATTATTGTCTCTCCTTTGGCATTTAATCCCGCTACTGCACATGACATCGCTATTCTGTGGTCATTGTGTGGATCAATTTCCGCACCTTTTAAATCGGATTTGTGAATGAGCAATCCGTCTTCTGATTCGGCAATATCCGCATTCATCTTTTTCAGCCCCGTTGTTATTGCCAGCAAACGATCACTTTCCTTAAGTCGCAATCTTCCGGCATTAAAAATTTTTGTCTCACCTTCGGCATAACAACCGAGAACTGCACAAACAGGAACTAAATCAGGTATGTTTTGGGCATCAATTTCAATTCCCTTTAAATTTGATTTGAGGACATGCACAACGCCCTTATTTTCTTTTATTTCAATTTCTGCACACATTTGTTTTAAAATGTTTAAAATTTCCTTATCACCCTGCTGTGAATGAACATTCAAATTTTTAACTTCAACATCGCCATTGATAGCACCTGCAGCAAGCAAAAAGGCAGCCGAAGAGTAATCCCCTTCAACCATAAATTTTTCCCTTGCTTTATAATGCTGGTTTCCGTGTATTTTAAATTTTTTCATATCCTCACTAACATCAACTTCTATTCCAAAGTCCTTTAAAACATCTAATGTAAGTTCTATATACGGTTTTGACTCAATATCAGTTGTTACATTTATTTCAGTATCTTTTTTGGCCCTTGGGCATGCAAACAGAAGTCCGCTTATAAACTGGGAGCTTATATTGCCTGAAATACTGGTTTTTCCACCTTTAATTCCAGGATAAATAACCACACAGTCCTTGTTTTTATGTTTTTTATCTTTTTCTATGCTGCATTTTACGCCCAGGTTATTCAGGGCATCAAGTAATGGTTCAACAGGCCTCGCTTTTAGTCGTCCTTCTCTGACAAATGTTACTTTTTTGGCTTTGGACAAACTTGCTAATGGAATAAAAAATCTAAAAGTAGAGCCTGACTCTTTTATACAATCTATTGTTATATTGTCAGATATTTCTGTATTTATTTCCGTATTTAAATTTTCATTCCCGTTTATTTCCAGTGTTCTATCTGATTCTTTTATATCAATATCCAACATTCTGAGCGCCGAGATCGTTTCTGCGGTATCATTACATTTCAGATAATTTGTTATCCTTGATGTTCCATTTGCCAGTGAAGCACAAATAATTGCCCTGTGGGTATAACTTTTGGAAGGAGGGCAGTCAATCGTTCCCTTTAAAAAGGTGTTCATTAGTTTTTTTTTCATTTTTAATCGTTTATTAGGAAGGTATGAAATTTACTTATTAGGAAGGTATGAAATTTACTTATTAGGAAGGTATAACTTTACCCGAAGGGTTTTCTTGTTTTGGTTTCTCTTTTTATTTATTATTTTTTAGCTTAAACAGATAAAGATAATGAAAACTATCATCACCAAAAGTTCTTGAATGTACATTTTCTATATGTGTTTCTGATATTACTATTGGGACTTCTAAGGGAAGTAATAAATAATAAATAGTTATCCGAACAAAGAATATAAATTATTCCATTTCCTCCATAAAGTCTTTGTTTCCATATAAAATTTCCATCTATGTCAAACACATAAAAATCGCTTTCGCCTCTACTCACAAAAATATAATTATCCAATATCACACACTCACATAATCCTGGTCTTGTCCACCAAGATTCTGGATCAATAATCCACAATATTTTGACGATATATCTTTCTCTATTGTATTCGCCAATGTAATGGGCATCATCTATTTTTTTAAGGTTAAGTTTTGATTTATCTTCTCCAAACTCGTCATCAATGTCGCATTCCAAATCTTCATGAGATTTTGAGGTATAAATTCGCCAACACCATATTTCTTTCTTTTATTTTATGTTAAAAAGAGCCAATTCGTTTCCACCTGAAATAGCTCTAATATAATCTTTTAGTTTGTTTGAACTCGATACTCTCCCACAAACAAATTTATCGCCACACTTCATAATCAAATTTCCATTCATATCCAAAATATGGTGCTACCCAACTAAAATTGGGATAATTATATATTTGTTTTTTTACTAATATTTTTACAAGTTATAGGACTTACTTAGATTATTTTGTAAATGAACATAAAAAGTCAAGAATTCATATTTGTTTTGTGTATATCCTGTAATGTTTAAAATTAAATTTATAATATCCAATTTTATTTTTAAGCAGATTTTTAAAAAATATCTCACAAATTAATTATCCCATTTCAAAATCGCAAAGATTTTGAAATATCCGAACGAAGTGAGGTTAACTTAAAGGGATGAGCACCCAAAATATATAGTCCATCATCGGCAACGACACCAACATATTCTTTATCAAAGATATATGAACCAAACATATCGTCAAAACAATCACCACGTATTTTTGAATCTGGTATAAATTCCCATTTTTTATTTCCTGTTTCCGTATCAATCAATTCTATACTCTATCCAAAAGCACGCACTATGTATTCATCCGAAAAACCATCTATCACACCTCTAATATTATATTCTTTTTTCCATTTTAGATTGCCTTTTTTGTCAAATAAACAGAGATACCAAAGAGGATACTTTAGATCCTACTTGCATTCTATTTGTACTTCTATAAGCGTATATTTTTCTGATAACCAACAACCCAAAATAGATTCTTTCAGGTCAATATTTTTATCCCATCTAATTTCACCATTTTTCGCATCTAAAAGATAAAACTTATGCTTTGAACATGTTGCAATAGTTTGATTTTTGTATTTGCTCAATATTGGGAGGTAATCTACTCTTATTTTATGTAGGTACTATAATAATTTACCCCTACTTATTGAGCAAGTTCGATTTGTTTAAAAATTTATTATCAAAACATAAATAATTTACAAAATTTTATTAAATTTAAAAAGAAAATTTAAAAATAAAAAATTAAACCAGCTGTGCAATCATGACAATTAATTTACCTTGTGTTTTTCAGGAATTTTTATGCCTCGCTTGCTTTTTTGCTTATCAATAAACTTAACAACATCAAAATTCCAGCAATCGCAAAATATATGCTTATTGTTCTCAAAGGGATTAAAATCTGGTCAATTAACAGAGGAAGATCCACACTTACCGGAAGAAATCCTGAATAGTTTCCAACAAGTAGCCCTGTAAACAATAGAAATGCAATTGAAAGCATTCCAAGTGCATAGGCAAGCAAGTCCATTCCTTTATATTTTTTCAATGTTTTGTTTTTGTTAACATAAACAATCATTATAACAAACATAACACCTAGTATTATAGAAAATACCTTCACTATTGTTCCTGTTCCCGGAACTGATGGCTCTGTTCCCAAAATATACGGCTGAATACTTACAATTACGATTACAGCAGTGCTTATTATTAACCCCCAAAGTAAAATTTTATTTAAATCCATTTTAAATTTTGATAAATTTTTTAAATTTAATTTAATTAATTTAAATCTTTATTTTAAATTTTTTAAATTTTATCTTTTAAATTTAATTTTATCTTTTACCTTCTTTCACCTTTTTTACCCTCTCACTATAAATTTTCAATCCGACCAGTGCCGCTCCTCCCAATAGAGTTAATGCCCCAACAGGATGCTTAATTGCCTCTAAAACATTTGCTATGTTATGAATTTCTGCAACTTTAAAGTCAATTTTTTCAAAAGGTATATCCGAAACGTAAATCACAGACGAATTATAACTGTCATTCACTCCTCCGCCATAAACATACTTAAATTTTGAAGTATATTCCCTCATTTCATCAATATCTCCAAATTTTAATGCCTTTGAAGGGCATGCTTTCACACAAGCTGGTTCCAGTGCGGGATTTTGTGTAATTCTATCATAGCACAATGTGCATTTTACAGGTTTTTTATCCACTGCCATAACCGGAACACCAAAAGGACAAACCTGAGCGCACAATCCAACACCTTCACATTTTTCTTTATCAACAACAACCGCTCCATTATCATATTTCACTATTGCATGGGCAGGACAATTCTTTACACATTGTGGGTCTTCGCAGTGCATACATTGTCTTTTATAAAAATTTTTGATGTCTTTTTCATATATATAGGTAAATTCATTATCACTAAATTTATCCGTGCCTTTTGCCTTTTCAACAGCATTTCTTATTCCATCCTGATCTCTGTTTTCTATCCTTGGTTCTAATTTATTCCAGCTTTTGCAGGCAACAATACAAGATCTACATCCAGTGCATTTGTCCAAATCAATCAATAACGACTTCATTTTAAAGTTATTTTGCTTTGTTTTATTTATTTAAATTTATTTTTATTTTTTGTATTAATTTGTAAATATGTTTAAAATTTCAAATCTAACATTCATAGACGAATTTTTAATCCATATTTCAACATTCGGTGTTATTCGTTTATCACTACAAATTCTTATGCCTTTTCAATATTACATAATGCAACTTTATATTCTGGAATGCTCGCATTTGGATCAACAGCATCAATTACTAAGTAATTCGCGGAATCTCCTGTTGATAATCCCTTAAATCCCCAATGCCATGTTACTGCAATCGTCTTTTCATTAACCCTTCCATTAACTCTCGCTTTAACTTTAATGCTTCCTCTTTTTGTTGAAATTTTCACATAATCATTATTATTAATATTTTTCTCTTTTGCTAATTTTTCATTAATTTCACAGAATGGTTCTGGTTCTAATTCAACCAAATAAGGAATATTTCTTGTTGTTTGCCCCGCAAGCATATGCTCCAATAGACGGAAAGTCGTTAAAACATAAGGAAATTCACTAACATCTCCAATTTCAAGTTCCCCTACATTGCTCGTGTTTTTCTTTGTGTCAGTATCAAATTTTACATAAGGAGGATACTTTTCAGACAAATCCGGATAAGGCGATTCTATTGGCTCCATGTGTTTTGGCAGGAATCCGTCTTTCAAAGGTGAAGTTAATGCCCCCAACGCCGCAACACCCTCTTTTGTCAAAAATCCATCGTTCGGAATAAAGTATGAACCCTTTTTGTTTGGTCTGTATGTATCGTCCTTAAATTTATATTGAATTTCCAAATTTTTTCCCTTTTCCGGATAAACATAATACAAAACATGCCTATTTATCGGCCATGTCCACCCCCATCCAGGATAAACGCCTTCTCCGTTATCACTGATATTATCCCTTCTCTTTGCATAATTTGTCCCTTTGTTTATCACTTCATCGCCAAATTCATCTACGCTTCTTGTTTCAATCACTCCAGCATATTTTCCAATTACATCATAAATCCAGCAGCATTTCATTACCTCCTTTAACACATTTTCTGCAACTTTTTCGCAATCAAAATTTGTGTTGCCGTTGTTTAAGTATCCGTAATTAAAAGCATAATTAAATGCTTCATGAGAACTGTTAAATTTATTTGTATCAAAATTTAGTGCTCCTTTTTCATATAATTTTTCTGCTAAATTTATTAAAATTTCCAGATCGCTCTTTGAATTATACAATGGATTTATTGCTTTATATCTCCACTGAACACATCTTCCGCTGTTTGTAACGCTTCCCGCTCTTTCGGCAAATGTGCTTGCAGGCAGCATATAAGTTGAGGAATTTTCGTTTCTCTCTGCTGCTGCACTCTCTGATTCAAAAATATCCACAACAACCAGTAATTCCAAATTTTTAAAGGCCTCTTTAACAATGTTTAAATTTGGCGATGAAACCATTGGATTTTCTCCGAATATTACTAATGCTTTTATTACCCCTTCTTTTGCCTTTCTGAGCATAACCTGGCTTGAATATCCGTTTCCTTTCGGCAATTGTTCATAACTTATTCCCCACAGCCCCATTCCTTTTCCGCCCCTATGTCCGGAAAATTTGTCTTCCTGAAAATCATCTGTTAAAATATTAAAAATTTCATTTTGTCTGAATTTTCCAAGTCGTGCTTTTCCATAAGAACTCCAGTAATTCTCTAATTTCTGCTCTTTTTTTGGAACTGCCAAATAAGCAGGTAGTATATGACTTAATCCCATATCTGTTGCTCCCTGAACATTATGAATTCCTCTCATTGCGTTAATTCCCCCACCGGGAACACCAACATTTCCTAAAAGCAATTGTAAAACAGCATAGCTTCTTATATATTGCACTCCAGTTGTGTGCTGTGTTGTGCCCATTGAATATAAAATTGTCAGTGGTTTATTTTTTGCAAAAATTTCCGTTACTTGTTTTATCTTTTCTTTTTCAACCCATGTAATTTTCTCAACCTCATCTAAAGTATAGGAAGAAACATTTTCAACAAGCTTGCTGAATATCGTATCTTTATTGTTTTTCATTTCATCAGCAGTAAAGACGCCTGCAAAGGCACCATAACAATCTCCATAAACCTTTACATTTGCGGGAATCTTTGAAATTTCTTTGTCCTGTTCATCTAAAATTTCAATTTCTCCTAATGCAATTTCATTTTCTATTTTACTTATGAAAGAAAATTTATCCATTGAAAATACAAAATTTTTCCCATTCAAAGAAATTTCTTCTTTTACATCTTTTCCATTCTCATCCTTTCCAGTTATTTTTACTTTATTTACTTTATCGTTATCATTGCTTGATTTTATCTTTATTTTTTTATTATCATCAAATGCATTTATCTGTATCTCAATTAATTTGCCTTCATTATTCAGTAAGAAAGGCGCATTTGTCCTGTTCATCAAATAATTTTTGTCGTAATAATTATTTTCAATAATTTCTTTACACATTCCGTTTATTAAAGCAATGTCTGTTCCCGGGCGATGCTGAATGTAAATATCTGATTTATTTGCTGTCTTTGTATATCTTGGGTCTGCAACAACAATTTTTGCATCATTCTTTTCTCTCGCTTCTGTAACCCACTGAAATCCAACCGGGTGATTTTCAACGATATTGCTTCCAATAATAAAAATACTTTTAGCATTCTTAATATCAACCCAGTGATTTGTCATCGCCCCCCTTCCAAATGAAGGTGCTAAGGCACCAACCGTTGATGCGTGGCATTTTCTTGCCTGATGTTCTCTGTTATTTGTTCCAAAGATTCTTACAATTTTTTGTATTAAGTAATCCTCTTCGTTTGTAGCATGAGAGCATCCATAAAATCCAACCGCATTTGCCCCATATTTGTCCTTTATCTCTTTTAATTTTTCAGAAATTTCATCATAAGATTCATTCCACGAAATTTTTTCCCATTCTCCGTTTCCTGTTTTCTTTGATGGCTCTTTAACTCTGAAATCGTTGTATATCAGCTGAATCGCAGCACATCCTTTACTGCATAAACTTCCCCTGCTTATCGGACTTTCTTCATCGCCTTCTACATGAACGACTTTATTGTCTTTTACATAAATTTTCATTCCGCACCCAACAGCACAATATGGGCAAACAGAATAAAAAACCGTCCCCTCTATTCCATGAGATGTTCCGGATTCTTTTGTTTTATGAAGGATTTTCCCTGCTCCGACAGTATTGGAAATTACAATCCCTGTTGTAACAGCACCTCCTATTTTTAAGAAGTTTCTTCTTGTAATTTCAAAATTGCCTTCTGTGCCCTTAGTTATTGTTTTTAATTTTTCCATTTTAAAAAATAAATTTAAATAAAATAATTATACTCGAGTTTGAAAGATATTTAAATCTAATTTTGAAAGTTATTAAAATTACGCTTGAAAAATTGAGTTTGTTGCCGTGTCAAATATTGTTTGTTGCCTTGAAAATTGAATATCTTTCAAAGTCAGGTTTAAATCTTTCATTTTAAAATTTCGTATTTATATTATTGAAAATAATTACAAAATAATTACAAATATACTTTTACAAAAAAATTATGTTGTATTAAGTCCATCAGCA
>MNZY01000026.1 GCA_001873845.1 Candidatus Altarchaeum sp. CG2_30_32_3053
TTCCACCATATTCTCCCAAGTTGAACCCTATAGAATATGCTAATAAAGATTTAAAAAGAGAATTAGCAAAAAAATTAAACTTTGAGGAAATGGTTGATGCATGTGAAAGTACAGCTTCGGAATTGTTTAATGATAGGAAAATGTCTTATAGTGGGAGTTGGCGAGCAAAATTTTTAGACGAAAAATACAACTTTGAAGGTGGTAAAAAGTTAGCAAAATGACTATAAACACCTTACGAAAATCGGTGTTTAAGTATTTAATTTTATACAAATTTAATTTATATACACTCAAACTAATTAATAAAACAAGTAATTAATAAAAGAAGAGCAATTAATAAAGGGAAATAATTAATATACTATAAAATATATTACTATAAAATATATTACTATAAAATTAAAAAACATAGATTGTATAAAAACAAAAAGTAAAAATGGCACAACAAATGCAGGTTTTGGTATTACCTGAGGGGTATGAACGGCTTTTGGGAGGGAATGCAATGAAGGCAAATATATCTGCAGCAAAGGCAGTAAGTGATGCGGTTAGGACAACCCTGGGACCTAAAGGAATGGATAAAATGCTCGTAGATGATATGGGAGACATAACCATAACAAATGACGGTGTGACAATTGTAAATAAATTAAAGGTTGAACATCCGGCGGCAAAACTGATGGTTGAAATAGCAAAAACACAGGATAAAGAAGTTGGGGACGGAACAACAACTGCTTTGATATATGCGGGTAAATTATTAGAAGGAGCAATGGACTTATTTGAAAAAACAATACATCCCTCGGTTGTAATATCCGGATACATGGCAGCACAGGAACATATACAGACCTATATGGAAAACAATGCGAGGACCATTGACTTAAATGATAATGATACGCTGATTAAAATTGCATCTGTTTCTGTAGCCGGAAAAACACTTGATGTGGACCCGGAACATATAGGAAAACTGTGTGTGGAAGCAGTTAAAACAGTAGCAGAAACAGTTGATGGAAAATTAAAGATTGACCAGGACGATGTGCAGATAATAAAGAAAAAGGGCGGAGCAGTAAGCGATTCAGAGATTGTTAAAGGCATGGTCATTGAAAAGGAAGTCGTGCATTCGCAAATGCCAAAAAAAGTAAAGGATGCAAAAATATTACTTCTTAACGTAGCAATTGAAGTAAAAAAGACCGAAACAAAGGGAGAGATACAAATTGAAACACCCGAACAAATGCAGGCATTTTTGGATGAAGAAGAAAAAATACTGAAGGATATGGTTGAAACATTAAAGAAAACCGGTGCGAATGTTGTGTTTTGCCAGAAAGGGATTGATGATGTTGCACAATATTATTTAGCAAAAAGCGGAATTGCGGCTGCAAGAAGGGTTAAAGAAAGCGATATGAAAAAACTTTCAAAGGCAACAAATGCAAAGGTCTTAAATTCTATGAGAAATTTAAGTTCCGAATCACTTGGAAATGCTGGTGTTGTTGAGCAAATAAAGATGGCTGGAGATGATTTTATCTCTGTAAAGGAATGTGTAAATCCAAAGGTAGCGACAATTATATTAAGGGGCGGAACAGAGCATGTCATTGATGAGCTGGAAAGGGCCATAAAGGATGGTTTGGGTTCTCTTTCAAGTGCATTGGAGATGAAAAAGATAGTAACAGGAGGCGGCGCTGTTGAGATTGAAGCAGCAGAAGAATTAAGAAAATTTGCAGTAATGCAGGGGGGAAAGGAACAAATGGCAATAAAAAAATTTGCCGATGCAATGGAAGATATTCCGAAAACACTTGCAGAGAGTGCGGGAATGGATATAATTGATACTCTGGTAAATTTAAGAAAATATGTCAGCGAAGGAAAGAAAGATTACGGCGTAAGTGTTGTAGAAGGAAAGATTGATAACATGTATGAAAAGAATGTTGTAGAGCCGTTAAAGGTAAAAATTCAGGCGTTGAAATCAGCAACAGAAGCAGTTGATATGATTTTAAGAATTGATGATGTAATTGCATCAACAAAAAGAGGTAGAAGCTGAGGAGGAGGCACGCCTGGAATGTAATGTGAATAGGAGGTAAAGCGCGAAGGTAATAAGAAATTTCTTCTTTGTTTTTTTTTCTGTTTCTTAATTTTTTTCGGTTTTTATAATATCCTAAGTGAGGCATTTTAGATAAATTTTTCAGTCTGAAAGATAAAGAGGAAAATGTTGAAAAGTGTGTTTATGTTAAATTTTCACCTAATAGAGAGTTGCAGGTATCAATTTAAGAAACAATCTTTAAAAAATCAACAGGATTTTTAAATACTGAAAATCTTTGAGATTTTTTAAATGAGAGCGAAGCGAATTTATTTCAAAATTTATTTTAAATACTGAAACATTTGGTTTCAATCTTTAAAAAATCTTGGGATTTTTTAAACACTGAAATCTGCAAGTTTTCAATCTTACAAAAATGAGTTGCATTTTTGTAAATACATGAATGAAGTGAGCGTAAAATTTTAAAAAATTTAAAAAAGTCAAAAATTTACCCTTAATTTTTGGTGCTGGCCTACTAAAATTGGGATAATTATATATTTGTTTTTTTACTATTACATGACTATCGGCTAAATGAGAAAATTGACCGAATTAAATGTCACCAACCAATTGAAACGAGAATTTTTTCCCATTAATATAATTGAAACTGTTGAAAAACCTCGTTTT
>MNZY01000190.1 GCA_001873845.1 Candidatus Altarchaeum sp. CG2_30_32_3053
ATCCAGTACCTTCTTATAGAAGTTGGTTGATTATTAGTATTGCCTATTGTCCCATTTGGATTTATTTCTATCAAAAAATATAATGTGTCATTATTTTGGTTATAATTTACTTTGGTTTCTTTTATATCATAACTTGCTTTTGTAGAATAATTTACCGATACACAACTGCCACTAATGTTTACATCATCTAATAAATCCGTTTTGTTTCTTGTAACATTTTCCCAATCATTTTTATTTCCATCAATAATAATATTTACATTATTTCCTTGGTATTGAACATGATCTTTTACTTTTAGGGGAAAAACTAAATTATTGAATCCTGGAGATAGAATTTTATTGCTTGTAAAACTCGTATTTTTAAATTCATCTGGCAATGAAACGCTTATATTTGCATTTACTGATGTATTATAAATATTAAAAATTTTTACACTTAAATTTAAATTTTCGCCTTCATTCAATACCTTCCCGTTCGGACATACCTTGATTAAGTCCGAAATATCCGCACTTACAATTTCTACACTTGCTGTTCCAAGCATCACTATTGTTAAAACCCCTAAAATAAAAAATTTCGTATTCATCCTTTAAAATTTAAACCTTTAATAATTATATTTTAATAGAAATTTTTAATAGAAATATATTATATAAAAAAATAAAGAAAAATAAAGAGCATATTATTTCTTCTTTTCTGCCTCTGCAATTATACTAGTAAGTTCTGCTGGATCTTCAATCTCCAGTGTATCGGCATAACCATGAACAATCGCCGCCGCACTCAATGCCTCATATCTTTCCCCTTTGTCTGCTGCCTTTCTGGCAATATCTAAATTTTTCTTTATTCCGCTTATATAAGCATCATAAGTAATCTTCTTTACATCGAAACCGGCATCCCTTGCAATTTGTGAAAAATTTATCCGGGATTCTTTTGCATACGCCTCGGCCACCTTTAAATTTCCCAGTGTTTCCAGATATTCTGCATTCAAAAGTGCGTTTGTCGCATTCTTCAGTTTTGACTTTATCCCATTGGTATAAATTTCATTCTGCATCTCTTCAAATTTTGTAGATATGTCAATACCGGATTTTTCTGCACAATATGCTGCTTCCTTCAAACAGCCAATTGCTTCTGTAAATTCATTGATAGTGGCATGATTTATTGCTTCTTTTTGCTTTACTTTATATCCAATATTATAAACATCCATCATCAATGTATCAACTTCGGGTGGGATATTTGTTGAAATTTTTTCAGCATATAATTTTATCGTATAATAAGCAAGGGTTGCATCATCATAAGATCCGCTGTTAATTGCTTTCTTCAGTTCTTCAATCTGTGCATTAATTCCAATTTTATATGCGTCCTTTTCCAGATTACTTACATTTATACTCTTTCCTGCCTTCGTCGCATAACCCTTTGCCGCAATAATATCTGCTGTGGCATCTTCATAATTGTTTTCGGAAATATTCTTCTTCGCTGAATTTATTTTTTCTTCCACTCCTATTTCAAAGCATTTATTCTTTAAAACATCTATTTCAGGAACAGTTTTTCCTGTTTTGGCTGCAAATTCCTTTGCGTTTTCCAATGAAACATACGCGCCTGAAAAGTCCTTTACAGTCAATGCATCATTTGCTTCTTTTATTTTTACACTAATTCCTGTATCATATACCTTTTTTGAAATTTCATTAAATTTTTCCGGAAACGGAACATTTGCCTTTGCTGATTGTCTCTCTGCTCCGCGAAGGGCAATAATTGCATCGTCAAAATTTCCTTCATTCAACAATTTCGCTATTTCGTCTGTTTTCGCATTGAGGAATGAAGCAGTAATTTTCTTCCTTTCCAGTAAAATTTTATCTGCTGATACTCCGATTGTGTTAGCAAATGCCTCGGCTATGCTTAATGCAGATAAACCCGATGCAAAGTCCCTGCTGTTATATGCCTCTTCTGCGTCTTTTAATTTTGAATCAATTCCTACACTTAATACCTTCTTCTTTAACTGGTTAATATCGTCCTTTGAAGATAGTCCGGAAATATTTACATAATAAGTTAAACCGTTAAATGCAGCGATGGCATCTCCGTAATTGCCTTCCTTAATTGCCCTGTTTATGTCAGATTCCTTTGAATTTATTACAACTCTGTAAGCATCTTTCTTTAATGACTCTATCGTCACATCCGGTAGGGTCATTCCCGCATCTTCAGCATACTTCTCTGCACTTTTTAAAGCAGCATAACATCCGGAATCATTCTGGGACATCAGGTCCTTTGCCTCATTTAATTTTGTATAATACGCTAACTTATAGCCCTCCATCCACATACTATTAATCTCAGAGAACTCTTTTTTTACATCAATATTTGCTTTTTTGCCATAAATTTCTGCACCTGCACATGCCGCAAACACCTCGCCATAGTCCTTATGTTTTATTCCTTCTTCTCCTTCTTTAAGCTTTTCAGTAATTGCTAGATTATATGCATGCAATCTTAAATCAGATAATTCCTTTGGAGCAGTTATTCCTGCCCTGCCTGCAAATAAATCAACTACATTACAACCACCAACTGCTGCTCCGTAGTCCTTATCAGCTATTCCTTCTTCTCCTTCTTTAAGCTTTTCAGTAATTGCTAGATTATATGCATGCAATCTTAAATCAGATAATTCCTTTGGAGCAGTTATTCCTGCCCTGCCTGCAAATAAATCAACTACATTACAACCACCAACTGCTGCTCCGTAGTCCTTATCAGCTAACGCCTGCTTGACATCTGCAATTTTTGCATTAACACCAATTGCATAAGCATTTTTTCTTAATTCTTCAACCTTTTCAGGAACTTTAACATTAGTCCTTTCTGCATAAGTCCTTGCCACGCTTAATGGCCCAATCGCACCTTCATAATCGTTTGCTTTCAGTG
>MNZY01000057.1 GCA_001873845.1 Candidatus Altarchaeum sp. CG2_30_32_3053
TCAAAAATATTGAAAATAAAAACAGACCAATATCATCTATTCTTTTATTATTATTTACTCTTTTTTTGTACATTTTATTTTGATTTATATTTTCTTTGGCACAGCTTTTGTTTTTTGTTTTTTAATTTTTTAAAATTTTTTTAAATTTATTTAATGGTCCGGTCTGGTCCTGCCCGGTAGAATATCGATTGGCTGATTGTAATATAACATCCTGACAAAACCAAACCAAACCTAATAATAAATAGTAATGAACTCTATATATTTCAAACATTGACCCCGAGTTTATAATTTTTGAACCCGTAAAGGGTTCGTATATGAACTCAAAACTTTAACCGGATTTATAAGAAATAAATTTTTACCGGTTTTTCGGGAATTTTTATAAAACAAAACAAAACAAACCCCTGTTAGAAAAAAAATAAAACAATAAAACACAAACTTCAGACAAATTCCAGATCAAAAAAATATGTTTAGTCAGCAAGTCAGTCCGTATAATAATACTCTCCTTTTTCCTTCTGTCCCCTGTCTATAACGCTGCCTGATTTATTTGCCCTCGGCCTTCCCGTCTCAGGCTCTCTTCTAAATGTTATCCCCACTGATTTTAAAAATTTATTCATTCCGTCTCTGACAGACAATACAGAAGAAGCATGCCCTTCAACAATAATGTCTTTCTCTGCCCTCTTCCTTTCAAAAACAATGAGCGCATCACTGATATAGTCTATAAACAGAATATCATGGTCAATAACAAAAATACCTTTTTCCTTCTCTCCTGCAAACGAACGCAAAATTTTTGCCATATTCAGCCGCTCTTCAACATCTAAATACGCTGATGGTTCATCAAGCAGATAAATGTCCGCATCTTTGGAAAGGCAATCAACTATCGCAACCTTTTGTAATTCGCCGCCGCTCAATTCGTCAATGTTCTTCTCCATCAAAGCCATAACTGAAAATTTCTCAATCAGTTCGTTCTTTAAATTTAACTGTTTAACCTTTGCATTCTTAACAGAGATATACTGCGGCTTATACGAAATTTTTAAACCAACATCCACTTCATTATTATCTGATGTTTCAACCCCTGCCAGAATTTTGATAAATGTTGTCTTTCCGCTTGCATTTTTTCCGAGAATTCCTATTATTTGGCTTTTATAAATTTCTCCCCCGTCAACAGCGAGTTTAAACTGACCATATGTCTTTGTAAAGGAAGGATATTTTGTGAGCAGGAGCGAAAATTTCCTGTTTCTCGCCCTTATAACTTCAAATTTAATACTCTCTCCGAATCTCATATTCTCTGCCTTTAAAAATCCGTCTAAATATTCGTTTATGCCGATTCGCGTTGACTTTACATTTGATATTATTCCGTAAGCACTCTGCTTTCCAAAAATGACATAAATATAGTCGCTTAAATAATCCAGCAGAGCCAGATCGTGTTCAACCAGAAAGATAAATTTATCGTTAATACCATTAATGACCTTTGCCAGATTTAACCGTTCCTCAATATCCAGATACGATGACGGTTCATCAAGCAAATACATATCGGCATCCTTTGACAGGCAGGCATATATCGCTAATTTCTGTAATTCCCCCCCGCTCAATTCCTCTACATTATTGTTTAGAAAGTCAATGTTCAGTCCGTGTAATAAAGTTTTCCTGTGAGCGTCAAAATTTTCAGCATATGCTATAACATCCCGGACCTTTCCCTTTGCAATCTTCCTGATGCCTTCAACAAATTGCGGTTTATAGGAAAATTTAATCTCTCCTTTTGAGACCTTCAGCAGAAAATCCTGTAATTCGTTCCCCCTGAAATATCTTATTACTTCTTCCCAGTTGCCTTCGCTGTTTATATCGGACAAATTTGGCTTGAGATGTCCGCTTAAAATTTTTAATGTAGTTGATTTTCCGATTCCGTTTTTTCCGACTATTCCGACAACTCCTTTCTTTGGAACGGGAAGGTTGAACAGGCGAAATCCGTTTTTCCCATACTGATGAATAGGAGTTCCGATTTCATCCGGTAAATTTATTATATGAATTGCCTCTGCAGGACATCTGTTTGCGCAGATCCCGCATCCCGTGCACATTGCCTCATTTATCTCCGGCTTTGGATCCTGGCTTTTGGAATCGACAATTATTGTCTTGCCTCCTCCTTTATTCTTTGGACATAAACGAATACACAGGTAATTGCAGTCCATGTATTTGCACTTATCCTTATTTAAGATTGCTATTCGCATTTTTGCCTAAAAATTATGTTTGAGGATAATTTATTTTAAATTTACGGTTTTAGAAAATCAGAATATTAGAAAATTAGACTCATCTTTGAAAGATAATTGAATTTTTCAGATAATATATTTACTTTTTCTGTCAGAGTATGCCTGTTTTCTTATTGCTGTTTTTTCTATTTTGTTGCCGTGTCATAAAATTAAATAAAAAATGTCAATATGTATCATTATAATTTTTATTGTTGCCGTGTTTAATTTATATTTATATACTCCTAATAGATAAAATGATAAAATGGCTTTAACAACAGGAGGAATAATGGCAATACCTTCATATGTTGAAACTAACAGAAAAAAAGGCAGAGCACCGCAGTATTTTCTTGTGAGAAAGAAGCGGATAAATGGTAGAGTAAAGAGAGTTTGGAGCTTGTATCTTGGAACGGCAAAAACGATTGAAAATGTTTACAATAAGTGCAAGAACTGTGCTCTGATAGAATTAAAAAGTTTTGAATATGGTAGGACTGCAGCATTAATGAAAGTGGCGGAAGAACTGAACTTTGTAGATATCGTAAACAAACACACAAACAAAAAGAAGATAAACGGGTTAACTGTTGGTGAATACATGCTATTGATAATTCTAAGCAGAGCAGATAAGCCTCTAAGCAAAAATGGAATTGATGAATGGTTTGACGAATCCTTTCTAATATTGATATGGTCTTTTCCGCATCAACTTAATACAAAGAATTTTACGAACCACATGGAATATCTCACAGATGAGGTAATGCAAAAAATCGGGGATGACCTTGGGAAAAGACTTGTTGAACTTGGAGTAGTGCCAACGAAACTATATGTGGATATGAGTAATGTTTTTACTTACATCGAAAACGGTGGGGAGATGCCTAAAAAAGGTAGGAGTAAAGAGAAAAGGTACGATAAAAATATAATAGGTATAGGAATAGCAACAAGTGATGAAAATGTCCCAATATTTCATGATTCATATCCCGGAAACGAGCATGATTCAAAAGTGTTTGGTGAGATTTTTATAAAAATTGTTGATCGGTTGAATAAAATTAATGTGCCATGCAAAGGGATTGTTGCAGTATGGGATAAAGGTTGCAATTCCAAAGAAAATATTGGAATGATAAAGTACTCTGAAATGAATATCGTTGGCGCTCTAAAAAAAGATCAGGTTCCGGAATTATACGATGTTCCATTGGAGAAATATGATTATCTTTATACTAACAAAAAGAAGTATGCAGTGAAAGGTTACAGGACAAAAAAGGTGGTGTTCGGACAGGAATTTACTATTGTCCTGAGTTATAATGAGGGAAGTTATAAGAGACAAAGCGAGACTTACGAAAAGAGGAAGGCGGAGCTAAGCAAAGAACTTGAAAAGATAAAGCAATCCGTTGAAAGGGATGGCAGAGGAAAGAAAAAAAGTATAAAGAATGCGTTAATTGCTGCTTCAAACGCCGTGAGGAATTACGAAAGTGCATTCAAGTATGATTGTTATGTAAAGGATAACAAACCATTATTTGAATATAGTGTCGATGCTGACGGTGAGAAAGAGCTGCGAGCTACTTTCGGTAAAAACCCGATATTTACTGATAAGCACGAGTGGGATTCGGAGAAAATAGTTAAAACCTACACTCAAAAAGATTTTGTTGAAAAGGATTTTATGTGGTTGAAGAATACAATATTGATTCCCATCAAACCAATATATCTCAGGGATGATGACCACATCAAAGTTCATATATTTCTTTGTGTTACGGGGTTGATATTTTACAGATACCTTATGTGGAAATTGAAAAAACAGGATGAACCGCTATCCGATACAACAGTCATAGGAGAATTAGAGAAAATAAGAGTCGGAATAATAAAAAAAGACGATGAAAAAGTTCAACTAAAATTTGAAGAAATGACACTGAATCAAATGAGACTATTCACTAATCTCGAACTTAAAGATGCATTAAGAGGAGTAAACTTTTAATTATCTGAAAAAGTAATTAAATAAATCAACACGGCAACAAAAAACATAACACAGTACCTTTGTTTTTATCTAACTTTCAAAGTCAGGTTAGAATATTAGAATATTAGAATATTAGAAAATCAGGAATATACATGGCGAAATTTACCTGCCACAACAGAATTATATAACCAACACAATTTGGTGCTGGCCCACTAAAATTGGGATAATTATATATTTGTTTTTTTACTAATATTTTTAATATTTTTATAAATATTTGAAAATGATGGAAAACCAAAATAAAAAAACGCGGTCGAAAGCGAACAGATCACAATCAGGCGTGTCCAAACGAAAATTGTGAAATATATGGCATAGTCAAT
>MNZY01000158.1 GCA_001873845.1 Candidatus Altarchaeum sp. CG2_30_32_3053
AGTCTTAATTTTTTCAAGGTAAATTTTTGTGTTTTTAACAATTTAAAAATCTTACAGATTTTTAAAGATTGAAAATCTTACAGATTTTCAGTAAAATTACGAGTTTATGGATGGACATTAATTATTATAGTCAATATACTATCTTTTTACACTCTTGAAGTAGATTAATGAATCGTATATTGGGTGTAAAATGTTGATAGATTCACTCCATACATAACAATAGTAAAAACATCCCTTTTTATCATGCTCATAATGCTTTCTGATATTTGCTCTTTTCTTTTGTTTCTGTCTCTTTTTTATATTTTCTGTACAATACATACAACAATCCGAAAACAATTATAATTAAAATTATAATGCCAATAATGGCAATCTGAATATAATCCGGTTGCTGCTGTTGCTGCTGTTGTTCCGGTTTTGTTTCTGTTAAATTTTCTTTTGCCTTTTTTTCAGCAGCAATTTTTGCTTCATTATCTTCTGCTGCTTTTCTTTCTTTTATCTCTGTTTCATACGCTTTTAATGCCATAATTACATCTTTTTCCCCTGTCTGACATGAAAGCATGGACTCCTTGTATTTTTCATCGACAAAATTTTTCTCCGCGGTTTTCAGCATATCATAAGCGGACTCAGCAAATACAGTTGTCTTGTTTCTGTAAGACATCGAACTTAAATTTAAAATTTCGTGCCGTAATCTGTTAATACATGCAGATGCATTTGCCTTTAAATTTTCCCTGTTTTGTGCTGCTATCTTCTCATTTTTTCTTTCTTCTATCTTTTTTGTTATTGTCTCATTTATATCTTTTACTATAACGATACATTCATTTGCATATCTTTCTGCTGAAATACAGCCCTTACGCATCTCATAATTTCTTGCGGATGAAAGTTTTATTTCAACAGCGCTGAAGTCGTAGTCAATTTTTTCTTTGTCCGCAATCGCTTTTAAAATTTTAAGCATGCTTTCACATTCCTCTATTTTTTCCCGTGTGGTCAGATTAACATTTAAAGGAACGTCCATAACAATATTTTTACCTTCATTGTGTACATTCCAGCAGGTTATATTTATTTTTTTTGGAATGTCATTTAAATGGACATCAATGTAAAATTCAGACGATTTGTGTGCTTCTACTGGCGACGGAATGGTAAATTTTTCTTTTGATTCATAACTTCCTGCTTTATTTTCGTAAATTTTTGTATAATAGCACGAAAGACCTTCCCTTTCGTTATTTGTTAATTTTCCGGTTACGATACCATCCGGCTTTTCGCATTCAATGTATGTCTTGTTTGAAATTTCAGCGGAAAAATTTAACTGATATCCGACAAATTTGACACTTGCGGACTTTGTTATATTCCATAAGTAGGTCTGTCCTGTACTGTCTGTATAAAAACAATATAAATTGTGAGGGTAATTTTTAGTTGCCGCCTCTTTGAAAGACCTTACATCATAAGTTATGTTTTTTTCATAGTCATAAAACTTGCCAGTTCTAAATGGCAGTCCATCATCATACCGGCACTCCATTACAAAGCCAATCCCAGTAATCTTTATCCATACTTTGTATTGTGCTGTTTCATCAACAAATTTCGTCTGGTTTTCAGGCAGTATTAAAAGCTGAACATCGTTTGTCTGCATTTGCTTTACTTTTTCTCCGTAAATTGTTCCGAGCATCCCTATAATTACAATTACGATAATTCCTGCAAAAAATATACTAGTGTTTTTCATTTTGGGTTTATTTATTTTTGATTTAAATTTTGATTTAAATTTTAAAATTTCTTTAAATTTTATATTTTATATTTAATAATCATACTAATTTTGTAACTATTCAGCCACCCCTAAAAATACGCTCACTTCGTTCGTGTATTTACAAAATGTTCAGAACATTTTGTAAGATTGAAAATCTCAAAGATTTTTTAAAGATTGAAACCGAAGGTTTCAGTATTTCAAAATTTCATTTTGAAAATAACCTCACTTCGTTACACTCACTTCGTTCGTGTCTTTTCAAATTCTCCGCGAATTTGAAAATAACCTCACTTCGTTCGGATATTTCAAAAACTTCGTTTTTGAAATTACGGATAAATTTTTGATTTTTACACTCACTTCGTTCGTGTCTTTTAAAATTTCATAAATTTTGAAATTGTATTTTTTTTTGAAATTTTTACAGATAAATTCTGTACTCTCTAAATAGTTACCTAATTTTATTATACTAATTTTATATTTAATAAATTATACTAGTTTTATATTTTTATATTTAGTGTTCATCCATAAACCCGTAATTTTTGTCAAAAACATAATAATTTACCTTGAAAAAGTTAAAATTTTTTCAAAATTTTATACTTTATAGATGGACACTATTTAATAAATTATGTACTATAACAAGTGTTTTTCAAGGCTATAATCAACAGCAATATTTAGAACATGTTTCCAATATTTCCATCTTTTAATTAGTTTTCCATCATGCAATGCTTCTACGCCTCTCAATGTCACTCTCATCTCTATTGTAGTTCCCTTCAATTTCTTTGATATATAA
>MNZY01000038.1 GCA_001873845.1 Candidatus Altarchaeum sp. CG2_30_32_3053
ATTATTTATTTTGAACATCAATATTACATATTATGATTTAAAGAATAAATATATGGATAAAAACAATATTATCAAAAGATGTCAAAATGGCTATATTATGATTTGAAGAGTAAATATATGAAGAGTAAATATATGGATAAAAACAATATTATCAAAAGATGTCAAAATGGCTATAATCCTTTTATTTATTTTTTATTAGTAATCCTTTTATTTATTTTTTATTAGTAATCCTTTTATTTATTTTTTAATACTGTTTACTTTTGCATTCCATAGGATGTATTTGTATTATTTTTTAAAAATGCAAAATCAATTGAAATTTCATTAGATGTAATTTTAGCAATGTATGCTTTGGATTGTTCATAACGAGTTTGTTTTTCACCGTCACAATAACATTCTCCGAATACGGCTATTTTTTTCTTTTTAGTAACTATCTTGTGTGAGAACTCCTTATTTGCATACCTTTGAAGTGTAAATTTTTCACCCATTCTTTGTATTGTTTTATTATCAAAAAAAATTATATATTCGCATCTTAAATTTTCCTCAACATTTTGAGTAACCAAGGTATTAATATTTATCTCTGATTCCTCGGAAAAAAATGTTGAAAAAAGTAGGAGTAGTATAAGTACCGTAATGGACCCGTATAAAAAATACAAAAATATACTTGGTTTTTTTTGCTGTGGCCGTGGTTCTTCGTCATCATCACCATTCATTTCACAAATATTAATGAATTATAAATTAAATTAAAAAATAAATTTAAAAGAAAAATTACATGAGTCCTTTTGCTATGGATGCGATTTTATCCCATCTAGCACCCACCTCTTTGGCGACAACGCCTCTGATTTCAGTTCCCTTTGGTGTTCCGTCGTCATTTATAATTGCTGCTGCATTGTCTTCAAACATGACTCTTATGCCATCAGGCCGTCTGAATGCCATCTTTTGTCTGACTACAACTGCCTTAACAACCTGTTTTCTTATTTTCTCATCACCACTGATTACGCTGCATATTACTATATCACCGATTCCCGCTGACGGTTTTCTTCTTCTGACCCCTTTGTATGTTTTAACCCCGATGACTCTTAATTCACGTGCTCCGCTGTTATCTGTGCAATTCAAAATTGTCTCATTTATAATTCCCTGTGTTATGTGTGCAGGAATTGCTTTTCCCAAAGGTAAATTTTTACGGGCTGCTACTAGTGGTTGTGCCATTTTATATTAAATTTGACCTGATAAATAAATTTAGTAATTATAAACATAATAATTATGCTTCTGGTATATTAAATAAATTTCTTAAAAAATTTTTTTGCATTTTCATTTGCCTGCCAGACTTCATCTTCGCTCAATCCGGCATTCAAACCCACATTATTTGCTGTTTCATAATCAATAAGCTCGTCTGCGGAGTGGGCATCTGTATTTATCACCATTTCTAGATTAAATTTCTTACAGATTTTCGCAATTTCCGGATTTTCCGATCTGTGTATTTCTCTTGCGGTAATTTCAATAAAAATTTTATTTTGTTTTGCTCTTAATGCATCTTCTTCACTCAAATGCCCGGGATGTGCTAGAATATCAACATATTCACAATTCAGCGCTGCTGTATTTGTTCCAGCAGGAACCTTATCGCCGCCTGTTTCACCGTGAACCAAAACAATAAAACCGTGTTTTTTTGCAGCCATTGCCATTTCAGGTATCTTTCTGGGATTTACCCTTGTTATTTCTATTCCGAATACAACTTCATCAAAAATTTTACTAAATTTATCTCTCCGCTTTAAAAAACTATCAAGTGAAGAAATATTGCTGTATAAAATTTTGTTAATGCCGAATTCATCGCCGATGAAATGGTCAGTTATTGCGATTGCTGAATTTAATTCGTATGCCTTATTAACCATTTCTTCTATGCTTGTTTTTCCGTCGCTAAAATTTGTGTGTGAGTGTAATTCGTATCGTTTCATTGAAATTTATTTTAGACATTTTTTATTGATAACGCCTTAAAGGGGCAACTATTTATATATCTTCTGTTTATGTCAATGAATTTTCCTGTGTCAAGGTCATCGTTATATTTCACTTCAATATAATAATAAATTCCGCTTCTCTTATCTTTAAACAAAACATCTACATCGTGCTTGGCGATAATTAAATTTTTAGCTGATTGTTGGTTTGCAACAATATTTTTCAATAATTGTTCAAATTTTTCGTCGAGTTTGTTATCGTTATTATTTTGTCTGTCGGAAATAAAAAGGTCAATCAGTGAGTCGGTTTCCTCTGCCAAAGGAAGCAAAATATTTTTCCGGCCTGATATTTCATCAACAATTTCAAAAGATTTTTCTTCCTTAATTATTTTATATATCCCATCTTTCCCACCATCAAAAAATTTACGGGTAATTTTAAAAATTTACAAAATTAATTATGCTTAACAACAAAAATACGCTCACTTCGTTCGTATCTTTTTAAATCTTTGGGATTTAAAAATTACGCCCAAACTTTTACGCTGGGGTGGGAAACTCAGGATGTATTAAGACCTCTATAAAATTTCCGAATTGAATGTTTAGTGATTGTATTAATCCTCCAAAAATTCTATATCTAATTGGTACAAAATGCGTTTTGACTTCGTGCTTGCCGATTATTTTTTCAATTTTGGTGTCCGCTGTTGTATTGTTTATCAGATTCAATACTGATTCTTTAATAAGTTTTTTGATTTTGTTGTTTTTCATATTTTTTTGATTATATTATTTTCTATATTATTGAATTCCTGTTAATTGAGTTTGAAAATTTTTAAACCTTTTTAATGCCCAGTCAACATAATTTTCGTCTTTTTCAATCATTGTAAAATTTCGTCCATGTTTATAAGCAGCAACGCCTGTTGTGCAGGTTCCACCAAACGGATCAAGGATTAAATCACCTTTTTTGTAGAAGCAAGCACTATTCTTTCAAGCAAGATAAGTGGTTTTTGAGTAGAATGAATCTTAACGCCTTTTTCATCTTTTAGTCGCTCTGTGCCATTACAAATTGCAAAATACCAATCATTTCTCATTTGTTTGCCATGATTATACTTTTTCATTTCCTCATAATTAAAAGTATAATTTTTTACTTTTTTATTTTTAACAGCCCAAATTAATGTTTCTGTAGCATTAGTAAATCTTACGCCTTTAAAATTTGGCATTGGATTTGACTTTATCCAGTGAACATCATTTAAAATCCAAAAACCCAAATCCTGCATAATATTCCCTACACGGAAAATATTATGATAAGAACCAATAACTCAAATTGTTCCGTTTTCTTTCAAAACTCTTTTTGCTTCTTTTAACCACGCTTCTGAAAATTTGTTATAATCTTCAAATCCACCAAATTGATCCCATTCATCATCAACACCATCTACTTTTGTGTTGTTTGGCCAGTATAACTCATTTTGTAATTGCATATTATAAGGCGGGTCGGCAAAAATCATATCAAAAGTATTATCTTTAATTTTTTTCATTACTTCTAAACAATCACCGACGATAATTTTGTTGATTATTTGTGATTCGTCATTGAAAGCCATAATTTTTTTGATTTCAGTATTCATAATAATATATTGACAAACTAAATTCAACTATTTTTTTTTAAATAAATTTTTAAATTTTTCTGTTTTTTACGAGTTTTGAAATATTCTCTGCGGTTATTATCCCAACAACTTTTTTTTCAACAACAACCAGGAGTGCAGATATATTATGTTCATCTAACCGTTTTGCCACATCCTCTATATTTTCATCAGGGCTCGCAACAATAACATTTGTTGTCATTATATCTGTTAAATTTTCTGTTTTTAATCCATACGCTTTTGTAATGTCCCACGATGTAACAATTCCAACCAGCAGGCCTTTTTTTAATATGGCGATGTGATTGACATTCTTTTCAATCATGATCCTTGAAATATGTGAAATTTCTGAATCCAAATCCGCGACTATCGCCTCTGTCATAACATCCTTAACTTTAATCTCTTTTGTTATTTCTTTCATCGGTTTAAATTTACTTTTCGGGAGTTCGGCAACTGCTTGTGTCAGCAAAAAGTCCTTTCTTAAAATTAAATTTTTAAGTTCGGATGCTATTTCACTTGCCTTTTTGTAGCTTGATAAAGATGATACAGGGACTTCTTCATCATTTATAGTAATCTTTCCGCTTCTCAGTTCAGCGTAAGAAATTTTTCTTATTAATGGCTTGCTTCTGCGAGGAACTGCATAGTCAATAACATTTGCAAAAATCTGGGCATCACTTATAGAGCAAAATCTGGCAAGACTTTCGTTGAGAATAGGTATAGGGATTCCGATTCCGACATACAGAGTTGTTCCGTATTTATGAACATAACATCCCTTTAGAAATTTACTGTTCATTTGTTTTAAGTCGCCTTTTACCATCAGTGTTGCTGCCGGTTTTACCGGAACATCGTTAATTCGCTCAACTTCGGTATTGTGCTGTGTTCCCTCTCCGATCACATAGCCGGTTCCCCCCCCTAAAAAAATTCTCGTTCCGATTCCAATTGTTTCTAAATATGGGTCATTGATTAAAGGACTTAACTGCCCTGCCGAGGAAAATGTTACATTTCCGAAATTAGGCAAAAGTGTTCCCATATAGGTGTATAATGTTTTATCAGATGAATTTACTGCTACATTATAATTCTGGTAAGCGTTTCTCGGATTGCATAATATTGCCTGATTTAAATCATCAATTGTTATTTTTGTTTCTATACTTGTTTTTGGATAACAGTCGGTCTTATCACCTTCGGCAGTCAGATAAATTTCTTTCCTGTTTATTAAATCTTCAATTACATGTCCGCCTCCATAACATTTATTCTTTCTTGAGCACGCTGCTGCCCCGATATAAACATCAGCTGCTGCAATATATCCATAAGCATCAACATCGTTAAGAAATACATTTTTTGATAATTTCATCGGAGGGTCGCTGTGCCCGAAATTTAAAAATGCGCCCGAACTGCACATTTTCCCCATAGTTCCTGTTGTAACTACATCTACTTCTCTGGCTGCCTTCTCAACGCCATTTTCTTTGACAATGTCAATCATGTTTTCTGCAGTCACAACTACGACATCTCCGTTCTTTATTTTTTCATTTATTTCTGCGATTGTTTTCATTTTAATTTCAGATGAGTTATCTAAATTTATAAAAATAAAAGTAAATAAGTAATAAAAATTACATAACAAAAAAGTAATTAATTGTATTGATGCTGTTGAAAAACATATGAGTTTAAAGGTTAACACGAGTACTGCTTAAAGGTAAATTTTGGACTTTTTCAACGCTCTATATTCGCTCTTATACTTATTTTTATTGATTAAAATAACTTATAACTTTTTCAATTAATATTTGAACATATAAAATATTTTCTGTTTAAAAATAAATTTTGTTCGTAAAATGGGTGTTGATTTAAGAGATATTGTTAAACCAAATATAATACAAATTTCGGAATTGTGGAATAAAGTGATAGCAATTGATGCGTTTAATGCAATCTATCAGTTCCTGTCTATCATCAGGCAAAGTGATGGGACATCTTTAAAGGACTCTCACGGCAATATAACTTCACATTTATCCGGGCTTTTTTACAGAACAATAAAGCAGATGAAATTTGGGATAAAACCGGTATATATATTTGACGGAAAGCCAATTGAGTTAAAATTTAAAACATTAGAGAAAAGAAGCAATGTGAAGGAAGCAGCAAAAAATAAATGGAATGAAGCGATAAAGGAAGGCAATCTGGAAGATGCGAGAAAATTTGCAAAAAGAACATCAACACTAACCATCGAGATGGTCGCCGAGTCAAAAAATTTACTGACTGCGATGGGGATTCCCTGCGTTCAGGCGATTAATGAAGGAGAAGCACTATGTGCACATATCTGTAAAAAAGGAGATGCTTATGCTGCCGCAACGCAGGATTATGATGCATTACTATTTGGTGCTCCCATAGTTGTCAGAAATTTAACATTTACTGAGGACAAGGAATTAGAGATGCTAAATTTAGCAGATGTACTTAAAAATTTAGGGATTAGCAGGGAGCAACTGATAGACATTGGAATTCTGGTCGGGACAGATTTTAATGACGGAGTTAAAGGAATTGGACCGAAAACAGCACTTAAAATGGTGAAAAGCGGAAAATTTCCAGCAGAGAAATTTAACTTTGATATTGATGAAATAAGAAAAATTTTTACAAATCCGGATGTCTCTGATGAATACTATATTGAATTTACCAAATATGATCAGGATGAAATTTTTAAAATTTTGTGCGACGAACATGACTTTTCGCGGGAAAGGGTGAAGAACGGAATGGACGAATTAAAACATGCAAAAGAAGAATCAATGCAAAAGGGGTTAAGTGCGTGGTTTTAGTGCGTGGTTTTAGTGCAGAATTAAATTTAATTTAAATTTTTGGTAAATATTCAGCCACCCAAAAAATTACATGTAAATTTTTTGATTTTTTTTGTATTTTTCAAACTTGTTTAAAAATGAACGAACATCAGTGAGTGTATTTTTGAAATTTTCACAGGAAATTTTGTCACCTCGTTCCGTTCGGAGATTTAAAATTTCTAACAAAATTTAAAATAAGATTTAAAATCTTATAGATTTTCAGTATTTCAAAAACCTCACAGATTTTTTAAAGATTGAAACCGAGGGTTTCAGTATTTCAAAATTTCATTTTGAAAATACCCTCTGAATAGTTACCTGTTCTTTTAACAGCGATTTTGGTTGAGTAGCAAATAGAAGTAGGCCATTAATTTAATTAAAATTTTAATTATAAATTTTTATTTAATCCACAAAATTTAATTAATAATTCACAAGAATAAAAGTGGCCTACTTTCATATGCTACATAACCAACCATAACTATAAACCATACATAAACAACTTTTCGTCAGGGGACTTGGACGTTAGTAACAGTGGGCTGAATGTCTCGGTCTTGCGACCTTGACACTTACACCTCTGTCCTATTAAACCCTTCTTTTAAAGGTGCCTAATGAGACAATCTATTTTTGGGGAATGTTTCAGGCTTAGATGCGTTCAGCCTTTATCATTCATAGCATGGCTACTCAGCTTACTCTTGAGAATAACTGATACACTAGAGGCTACAGCTCATCGTTCCTTTCGTACTAAATGAACTTTCCCCTCAGATTATCAGCACTCCCAGTAGGTACCGCCAAACTGTCTCGCGACGTTCTAAACCCAGCTCGCGTTCTCCTTTGATGGATGAACAACCCAACCCTTGGGTGCTTCTGCACACCCAGGATGGAAAGGGCCGACGGCGAGGTACCAAGCCACAGGGTCGATGTGTACTCTTGCCTGTGACAAGCCTGTTATCCCCGGGGTAGCTTTTCTATCAGCCTGAACTTATATTAGTTAAGTTTCAGGGTTCGCTAGTCCAAACTTTCGTTTATGTATTCCTTATTGTTCGGAATGCATTTAGGCAGGCTTTTCGACTTATCGTCTACTTCGGAGTTCTGTCCCGAATGAGCCTACCATTGGATACAGTCGATATTCTTTCAACTGTGTACCGCCCCAGGCGAACTGCCCGCCTATCGGTGTCCCTTACAAATGTAAGGTAATGAATATAACAATGAAGGAGTGGTGTTTCACTTTTGGCTCTGCCAGACCCAAAAGTCTGGCTTCGACGCCTCCCACTTACTCTGCGCGATCGTTGTTATAATCACACGACAGGTTACAGTAAAGCTCCACGGGGTCTTCATGCCCCACTGGGAGTCTCCGGCTTGTACACCGGATTAGTAGCTTCACTAGGTCCCTGGTTGGGACAGTAACGGCCTCGTTGAGTCTTTCGTGCAAGCCGCCAATTAAGCGACGAGGTATTACGCTACCTTAAGAGGGTCATAGTTACCCCCGCTGTTTAGCGGTCCTTTGCTCCCTAAGGGAGTTTAAGATTCCACCACTGAGCAGGCATCGCCCTCCATAAACATCATTTCTGACTATCGGAGAGCTGTGTTTTTATTAAACAGCCGGACCGTCTTTGTTACTGAGACCTGCTATATCATTAGCAGGCATCCCTTATACCTAAGCAAAGGGACTAATTTGCCGATTTCCCTAACCAGGGTTACCCTACAACATCTGGGGTTACTCGCCCAGGGGCACCAGTGTCGGTTCTAAGTACGAACACACAAGATCCGACATCCTTCCTTTTCATGGACACACGGAATCAGTCAGATGCTAATACAAGCACTTTCACAGTTTATGCTACTTCTCATCGTGATGATACTCCATAGCATTATACTATTTAGATAGAATTTAGTTCTACCTGACATATCTGTATGTGTTAGAAAGATACCTATTGTTACCAAAAATGTACTTGTGAGGTACAGGAATATTAACCTGTTTCCCTTTTGGTATAACGAATTACGATTACCTTAGGATCGACTAACCCTTGACTGACGATCATTGTCAAGGAACCCATGCCCCTTCGATGGCAAGGATTCTAACCTTGCTTTGCTGTTACTGCTAGTGGAATTCTCACTTCTGAAAGATCCACAATCTCTCATGAGATCGCTTCTTATCTTACAGAACGCCTCTCTACCAACTTTTATGTTCTATGGTCTCGGTATATAGCTTAGCCCCGTCCATTTTCCCAGCCACAAATCTCTGTGGGTAAGTTGTTACACACTTATTAAAGGGTGGCTACTTCTGAGCCTACCTTCCCGCTGTTTTAGATCTGTAACTAGTTTGATGCACTTAGTTATAATTTAGGGACCTTAACCATAGTCTGGATTGTTTTCCTTTTGGACAAGGAGCTTACCCCCCTGCCCCGTTTCCGACCTTCCACGACGGTTATTTGTTCGGAGTTCAACAAGACATCAAGAGCTTTCGCTCCCTGATGTCCAATTGGTGCTCTACTCAATAACCAATCTCCAGTCAGAATAGACTAAGGTCTATTTCGAGAGGAGCTTGCTACCCCCACACACGATTAGCATTTCACTCCTATTCCAGGGTCACGAGAATGAACTGAGCTCGAAATCTCTTCGGACCTCCACCCTATTGCTAGGGCTTCATCCTGCCCCGGATTAGATCGTGTGGCATCAAGTTATAACCCTATGACTAATGGCGTATTAGCACCACATATCTCTCTGGCAAAGCCAGATGCACAATATCGCTTTCGCTATGCCTTTCGGCTTGCCATAAAATTATGCTCTCCACCCCATGATTCTGGACGGCCGATACCCACCACCAAATCTGCAATTATTACTTTCTCACAGATGTTTGTAGCGGTATCTCCCTATAACCACACAGTTTCAGGCGCTTTTAACCCCTTTTCACGGTTCTTTTCAACTTTCCCTCACGGTACTATTTCTCTATCGGTCTTGGTTTGTATTTAAGATTAGATGCTAACAGCACCTGTATTCATTAGCACGTTTCGGTGCCAACTACTCCCGAATTCTATCAGCATTCAAAATTTTGACTACGGGACTTTCACCCTATATAGTGGCTCGTTTCAGAGCACTTTGTCTCATTTTGGATGATTAAAACAGAATTCAACCACATTCACTTTCCATTACTGAAAAGCGTTCGGTTTGTCTTATGCTGCTTTCAGTCGCCCTTACTAGCAGTATCTCTATTGATTTCTTTTCCTACTGTTACTGAGATGTTTCACTTCACAGTGTTCCCGCTCCTTCCGGAGCTATTAGAAAACCTCTGGTTCAATGACCGCATGCGTCTAGCCAGAGATTATCGCAGCTTGCCGCGTTCTTCTTCAGCAACCCAAGCCAAGTCATCCACTGTGTGGCGTATTGTCCCCTTATGACGAGTTGTTTATGTATGGTTTCATATTAATTATCAACCCTTCATCCTCAAACATATAATATTTTGAGGATTGCACGTAAAATGTAAAAATGTGAATATAAAATTTATAATTTAAATATAAAAATTTCAACAAAGTTAAAGCTCTGAAAGACAGCGTGATGAATAGATGTTGAATTTATAAAGAATTCACCACATTTCAAAATTTCATATGTTAGTAAGTTATAGGTCCGTCAACTACCAACTAATAAATTAATTGGCTTGTAACCGGTTACTTCCAAAATTTCCAACCGATACATTCGGCCGGTTGACATCACAGTACGACCGTTAGCAGAGGATTTCTATTATTCGACCTTGCACAGCCTGCACTTTTGAGAGTGCTTATTTTACATCTCCTGCCATCGCTGGCAACTTGCCAAAAAGTGCAAACGTGTTTGGATCACAGGAAGAAACCGTATCTTTTACAGAAGTAAAAGTGCCTTTATCCTCTCCAAACACCAATTAATTTAGATTTTAATTAAATATATTAACAGCAAATTCATCTGACTAATCAATTAGTCAGTTTTCTTTGCCAGTTCATATAAAAGCACATAAATTTATAAAATCACGATGGACTCGCCGAGATTCGGACTCGGGGCCTCCCGAGTGCAAGTCGGGCACTCTACCGCTGAGCTACGAGCCCAATGAGTAAGAGTAAATTTATGTTTTACTTTCCTGACTGATATTTCAGATATTTTATTATTGAAAATAGCACAAGCATACAAATGAGTATTTTTGTATTTATTAAACTGGAGGTGATTCAGCCGCAGATTCCCCTACGGCTACCTTGTTACGACTTAGCCCTTCTTGCGAACATGATGTTCGACACTACCTTATGATAGCGCCTCACATTACGCCCACTCGCTTGGCTTGACGGGCGGTGTGTGCAAGGAGCGGGGACATATTCACCGCAAGATGTTAACTTACGGTTACTAGGGATTTCATCTTCATGAGGGTGAGTTACAACCATCAATCCGAACTAAGGTATGATTTGGGGGATTGGCTCCTCCTTTCGGAGTTGCAGCCCATTGTTCATATCATTGTAGTCCACGTGTAGCCCAAGGGATTCGGAGCATACTGACCTATCATCGCCCATTCCTTCCTCTGACTCGTCGCCAGCGGTCCCTTCATAGTGCCCGTTCAAAGATGGACGGTAGCAAATGAAAGTATGGGTCTCGCTCGTTAACCCACTTAAGGGTACGCCTTACGGTACGAGCTGACGGTGGCCATGCACTACCTCTCGGCTCGTCAAGCAAGATCTTAAATCTGACTGTCATTCTGCCGTCGCCCCTGGTGAGTTGTCTGGCGTTGTATCCAATTAAACCGCAGACTCCACCCCTTGTGGTGCTCCTCCGCCAATTCCTTTAAGTTTCAGCCTTGCGACCGTACTCCCCAGACGGTGGACTTAACGGTTTTCCTTCAGCACTGCGGGAGCCCTAAGCACCCGCAATACACAGTCCACATAGTTTACGGCTAGGACTACACAGGTATCTAATCTGTTTTGCTCCCCTAGCTTTCGTTCCTCACCGTCAGGCATGTTCTAGTTGGACGCCTTCGCCCAGATGGTCCTTCTAGGATTATAGGATTTCGCCCCTACCCCAGAAATACCTCCAACCTCTCCCATCCTCTAGCCTCTCAGTATCTCTTGCCCGTCCTACTGTTAAGCAGCAGGATTTCACAAAAGACTTAAGAAACCGGCTACGAACGCTTTAAGCCCAATAATAGTGAGTATCACTCGGGCCTCCAGTATTACCGCGGCGGCTGGCACTGGCATTGCCCGGCCCTTATTCGCAGTGTTTCTTACACACTACAAAATCCTCCTAATGGAGGAACTTGGAGTCCCCTCCTCACGCTTTCGCGCATTGGGAAGGTTTCGCGCCTGCTGCGCCCCGTGGGGCCTGGATCCTTGTCTCAGTATCCATCTCCCCGCTTCCACTCCCATGGCGGGTACGGATCATAGGTATGGTGGTCTGTTACACCGCCATCTGCCTAATCCGCCATAGATCCATCCACAAACGCTTACGCTTTCAATGTGAGTCATTCCAGAACATCACATCTATGCGGCATTATCATCAGTTTTCCGATGTTATTCCGTATTTATGGGCAGGTTATCTATGTTTTACTGAGCTGGTCGCCGATACTACTTGCGTAGCATTTGACTTGCATGGCTTAATCGGACTCCAATAGCAATACTCTCCAGCAGGATCGACTGGATTTATAGTCGCAAAGCAACACACTTATACGCTTGTTTTGCCTTCAATAATAAACTATCACAATAAAATTTCAAATGTTCTCATACCCTGACATTGCACAGCAATCGTGACGATTATTTATTATTTCCGGTCTTAATTGAATTGCTTTAATGTCTAAAACTTAATAACAATGTGACAACTCTTTCATAGCACATCGCTCAATGTTCCCAAAATTTTATCTCAAAGCGATAGTCCTCTAAGTTGTTAAATTTATTTGTTAAACCCTTCATCAATTTTATTAATTTTGGGGTTTATAAATTAGTTAAAGGTATATAAATATTAAATAAAAATTGGGTGTCAAAATTTAAAATTTTTAACAACTCTTTCATAGCACATCGCTCAATGTTCCCAAAATTTTATCTCAAAGCGATAGTCCTCTAAGTTGTTAAATTTATTTGTTAAACCCTTCATCAATTTTATTAATTTTGGGGTTTATAAATTAGTTAAAGGTATATAAATATTAAATAAAAATTGGGTGTCAAAATTTAAAATTTTTAACAACTCTTTCATAGCACATCGCTCAATGTTCCCAAAATTTTATCTCAAAGCGATA
>MNZY01000256.1 GCA_001873845.1 Candidatus Altarchaeum sp. CG2_30_32_3053
GCTCACTATCTACAACTACACCATCCATGTCAAAGAGTACTGCCTTTATTTTCATTCTAAAACTAAAGTTAGTGTTGTCCATTTAGATAACATAAATTAAATTTAACTAAATTTGTTAATTTGGTTGTGTGCCATATGAAAGTAGGCCACTTATATTTTTGTAAATTATCAATTGAATTTTGAAGATTAAATAAAAATTTCAATAAATAATATTTTTGATTATAAAATTTATAACTTAAAATTTTTTGTTTTAAATTTATATTTGTATTTTAAATTTATTTATGAAAAATTTAATATAAAAGAGGTGGCTCATCAGTCTAATTACAGCAGTAGCTTTTAAAAAAGCTCCATAAAATTTATATAGATGTAGCCCCCACTTATACACAGATTATTACACAAGAATACGATTTATTTTGTAGGTAGGTTATTATAGCAGTCTAATTAAACCAATGGCCTACCTCTATTTGGCACTCAACCTTTTTAGTCCTTTGGGCTTGTAGTCTAGCGGTTATGATATCTGCCTCACACGCAGAAGGTCCCCAGTCCGAATCTGGGCAAGCCCAAACTATAAATTTTACACATATTTTTTAAATGAAATTACCTCCGGGAATAAGGGAAAGAAAAAGATATATAATTTTCAAAGTTATTTCAGAACTGAATTGCAACAAAAAATTTTCAAAGGAAGAAATTTTAAGAGGTTGCTTGTATACTGTTCATTCGTTTCTTGGAGACAGGGAAATGAGCGATGCAAACATCTATCTTACTGACTGGAACCAGGATTTCGGCATTGGAATTTTAAAGACATCTCACAAAACAAAAGACAGTGTTATTGTTGCATTATCTTTACTTTCTTCAATAAACAGGAAGGAAATTTCTGTAATTCCGTTAAATACAACAGGAACTATAAAAAAGGCAAAGGAAATTTCCCGGATCGCAATCACAGATATTAAACCTCAGAAACCAAAGGCAAAATTTAACATATCTGAAAATGATTTTTAGAAGATTTAAAAAAGAAGAAATGGATTATGCAACACATGGTCTATACAGGTACCCGGGAAAATTTATCCCCCAGATTCCTTGTTTTCTAATTCAGCAATTCTCAAAAAAATACGATATTGTTTTAGACCCGTTTTGCGGAAGCGGAACAACACTGGTTGAAGCAAATTTACTACACCGCAGTTCTTATGGGATAGACATTAATCCCGTTGCGAGATTGATTACAAAGGTCAAAACAAAAAAAATAAATATATTTCATCTGCCCTTTTTTGAAGATTTTAAAACAGATGAGGCCGATGAGGGAATTAACGAAGAATGTGAGAAATTTAAATACAGTTATTTATTTAACCCTGAAAATTTAATGCAGCTCTTATACCTACGAAAAAAGATTCAAAGTGGAAACTATGACGATGACATGAAGGACTTTTACCTCGTCTGCCTGCTTTCTATTGCCAAAATGTGTGCAAATATTGATGAACACAAAGCAAGAATCATAAGAAAAAGAAAAGCAGTAATCAATGTCTCTGAAATTTTTAAAAAGAAGGTTTGCGAAAATTTAAAAAATTTTGTACATCTTAACACACAGGTATTCGCAGAAGTTATAGGAGATAATGCAAAGAAAATTCCCCTCAACAACAACACGGTTGATTTGGTTGTTACCTCTCCGCCATATCTGAACGCGTTAAATTACAGAGAAATTCATAAAATAGAGCTGGCGCTGCTCAATGAGGAAATTGATGATGAAAATTACATCGGTGTTGATAAAGAAGTAGCTGATGAAAATGTTGAAAGTAAAAAATTAATGGCACTGGAAATTTACTTTAAAGACATGGGAGATGCAATTTCTGAAATAGACAGAGTTACAAAAAGACATGGGAGATGCTGTATAATTATAGATAAAGACAGAAAGATACAAAATGTGAAGTTTAAATTTGCAGATGAATTGACTGAAAGAGCAAAGCAAAGCAATTTTGTTCCGGAGGATAAATTTTATAGATACACAACAAAGGAAAATAAAAGCAAAGGAGAAAGGATAATAGTATTCAGGAAAATTTAAAAAATCTAAAAATTTATGAAATTTCATTACATCATTTCGTTTGGAGATTTTCAAAATTTTATTTTAAATTTTTACCTTTATGTCGGACTTATTCCGTGAATCGTGCAAATTTAATTTTTAAATTCTAATCCTCTCATAAATATTAAAAATAAGGGGAATTAACAAATCAGTGGTTTGTAAGTATCTGAAAAAATGCCATGTGGAAATAGGGAGTTATAGTAGAACCGATATTGTAAGGGCTCGTAATGAAATAACTCATCAAAGTATAGTAAATTCACTAACTTTTGATAGGATATTGTGATTCATGTGGCTTCACATGATATTAAATTTAAGTACTCAAATGTTGATAAATCTACTATGTAGTCATTTTGACATCTTTTGATAATATTGTTTTTATCCATATATTTATTCTTCAAATATTTATTCTTCAAATCATAATATGTAATATTGATGTTCAAAATAAATAATCAAAAGTTGAAAAGTTCACTATAATCGCTTTGTTATTGATGTTTACTTTGCCATGTTTAGATTCAATTATTTCTTTAAGCAATCGGTCTTCTTTTACTTGTTCGTTAACCTCACAATTGATTTTGCATCAGAGACGCCAAAAAGTGAGTAAATAAGTGCAATAAGTTCTGCTGAAATCCCGCTCCTCTTTTTAATACCTGCCTTTTCAATTGATTTTCCCAGGTTGAAAAAATCAAATATCTTTCCAACAAAAAAAGATTTTGCGACAGGTATTTTTTCAATCACTTTTTTTGTTTCTCCGGCAAATATTTTCGTTAAAATCATTTTCTATCTGTTTTGTTATCAATTAACAAGGTAGCCTTGTTCATTAGATTTTTCATCTATTTTTATAAAATCCAGCGACTCAACAATTTCATTTACAAGCGAGCAAATGCTATATTTAGATAGTCCCATATTCGTGATGGTCGGAAGGAACAACCAGTTTTGTCCAGATAAATCAAAGATAGATGTCATTTTTTATCACCTCCTTTCTTTTCTTTTGCTTTAACATAACTTGTTCTTATTGTATTATAATGTCTGTCCAGAGTTTTTGCGATTTTAGAAAATCGCATATTTTCTTTGTCTTTCAAATACTCAACCAAACTTTCCAAAACGCCTATTTTTCTATTTCCGA
>MNZY01000039.1 GCA_001873845.1 Candidatus Altarchaeum sp. CG2_30_32_3053
CATTTTATTTTAAATTATTTTTTTTTATTTTTTTACATTTTTAATTCCTGTCGGGTCGGACAGGTCTTCCGCCATACACAATCTCGATATATCAGCGATATTCCGCAGAGGAATTCGCACATTGCGATTAGTGCTTATGAGGGCGGTTTCTCACTTTAAATAAAGAGATAGTCTGAAAAGACTTCTCATAAAATTTAGAGGTCCTGCCGATCCTTCCGATGATATTTTTTGTTTTAAATTTATTAAATTCAGAGCAGAATTCAGAGCTGTATTTTGAATTTATATATGAAAAATTTAATATGAAAGAGGCGGCTCATCAGTACAAGTACAGCCGTAGCTTTTAAAAAAGCTCCATAAGTTTTACATAGATGTAGCCACCACTTATACACCGATTATTACACAGGAATACGATCTAATTTAAATTAGGACCAACCATGATTAGTAAATTTATAGACGGATAGATGGAACTTAAAATATTAGAAAACGGAATATACAAAGGATAATTCATTTGTCAAATGGAATAATAATGAAAGAAAGGAATATTTCGGAATACTTGCGAAAAGCACAGAAAACAAAGAAAATTTAAGAGATAAGGGCTTTTTAGTGTTTGATTTGGATGATTTTGAATAATACATTCAATTTTTATACAAAAATAACTCAATGTTGTTCGGATACTTACAAAACTCTGCGTTTTAAAAATACGCTCACTTCGTTCGTGTCTTTTCAAATTCTCTGCGTTTTAAAAATACGCTCACTTCGTTCGTGTCTTTTCAAATTCTCTGCGAATTTGAAAACAGCGTTTTAAAAATCGTTTTGATATTCACTCATGTCATTCGTAAAATGGCGATTAAAATTGCGTTGATTACCTCTGAAAAATTAAAAAAAGAAGCAAAGAAATATATAAAACTAGAAAAAGCAAATATAGATGTTGAAATTTTAGGAATAAATGTTGAAATTGCCGCATTTATGAAATCCATAGATGTTGTGAATATGATAAGCAACCGCATAAAGACAGGCAAAAATTTTGACTTTATAATTCTGCCCGGGAATTTTGTCGGAAATACAAAGGTAATCGAGGAAAAGATAAAGGAAATAAAGGAAATAAAAAGCAGCGGCTTTCCTGTTCTTATTAAGGGAACAAAAAATTTAGGCGATATTGGAATTTTACTTGAAAATATTGGGGGATTAAGCGATAAAGAAATTGAACAATTACATTTTAAATCAGCGGATAAAATTTTAGAAGAACTTATAAGGGAAAAATTAAATAATGAATTAAAATTTATTGATAATGACGGCAAGGCAAAATTTGAGATATGTGGAAGAAATACCTCTGTAACGGTTAACGGAATTCCTATGGTTGTTGCCGAGATTTGTGATGCTCCGATGTTGAGCAATGAGGAATTGAAAGAAAGGGCAAAATATTTTGTGGATGCAGGGGCAAAAATTATTGACATAGGAATGATGCCGGAAGCGAATCCCGAAGAGGTTAAAAGAATAATTAAGGCAATCAGGGAAGTTACGGATGTTCCTTTTTCAATTGATACTATAAATCAGGATGAAATTTTGGAAGGAGTAAAGCATGGTGTAGGGATGATTATGAGTATTGATGCGACAAATTTTAAAATCGTTGAAAATTTTGATGTTCCTGTTGTTGTGATTCCAAGGGATAGCAAAGGTATACGGGATTCAGGCAAACGGATAAAATTTCTGGAAAATTTAATTGATGAGATAAAGAAAAAGAATGAACAGATAAATATCATTGCCGATTTAATACTTGACCCGCCGAATTTTGGGCTTTCAAATTCCATTGCAGCTTATACTCAATTCAGAAGGAAACATAAAGATATGGCAATGCTGGCAGGTGTTGGAAATGTAACTGAGCTGATGGATGCTGATTCCCACGGAATTAATGCCTTGCTTACTTCAATTGCTTATGAACTAAAAATTGACCTGTTGTTCACCCCGGAGTATAGCATAAAAGCAAAAAATTCTGTCAGGGAAGTTAATACGGCAATAAACATGATGTATCTGGCAAATAAAAGAAATCAGCCACCAAAGGATGTTGGGATTGATTTGCTGATTTTAAAGGACAAACATAAAATAAATTTTGAATTAAATAAAATAAATTGCGGTAAAAATTTTTTTGATGCGGAAAATTTTAAATTTAAAACACGACCGGACAAAATAAATTTCTGGATAATTGTTAAGGATAAAATTTATGTTGTGATGCGCGAAGATAGAAACCCCGATGAAATGCCGAAATTCTGTCTGAAAGGAAGCAAAGGCGAAGAAATTTATCTGGCAATTCTTGATTATGTATCAAAGCATGACATTAAAATAAGTAAAGAACATTGTGCTTATCTTGGAAAGGAATTAAGTAAAGCGGAGATTGCCTTAAAACTCGGTAAAAATTATGTTCAAGATGATGATTTGTTTAAGTCATTATAGTGAATCTATCAATATTTTATACCTAATATACGATTTCATTAATCTACTTCAAGAGTGTAAAAAATTAGTATATTGACTATAAAATAAAATATTTTAAAAAACATAATTATTAAATTTACGGACAATTTTTAAGTATAATAAATTTATAGTCATTTTACTGACTTTTTGCAGTAAAATGACTATACTCGTAAATTTGATAACGGTGCAAAAAGTTAGCAAATTTACTATAATTAAATTTAATCATAAAAATCAGAAAAATGGGAAATGTACTAGGAATTGATCTGGGAACAACGAACTCATGTGTTGCATTTATAGAATTTGGCGAGGCGGTTGTAATTGAAAATGCGGAACAAGAAAGAACAACACCCTCTGTCGTTTATTTTAAAAAGGATGGAAATGTGGTGGTTGGTAAATTGGCAAAGCAAAACATTGTCGTAAATGCAGACAGAACAGTTAAATCAATAAAAAGGCATGTCGGAACGGACCATGCAGTAGAAATAGATGAAGAAAAATATACTTCAGAGTATATATCTGCTCACATACTGAAGAAACTCGCAGATGATGCAGAAAAATTTACTGGTAGAAAATTTACAGATGCAGTAATAAGTGTTCCGGCATATTTTACGGATGCTCAGCGCCAAGCCACAAAAGATGCGGGAGAAATCGCTGGCTTAAATGTCAGAAGAATAATTAATGAGCCAACAGCATCGGCAATAGCTTATGGCTTTACAGAGAAAGATAAAAAAACAGTTCTTGTTTATGATTTTGGAGGGGGAACATTTGATGTTTCTATACTTTCAATAGGGGACGGATTTTTTGATGTTGAAGCAACATCTGGAGACAACCATTTGGGCGGTGATGATGTGGATAATGTTATTGAAGATATTGTAATTTCAGAGATAAAAAAGAAATACAATATAGATGTTAAAAATGATTTGTTTGTTTATCAAACATTGAAGGAAAAAGCTGAAAAAGTCAAGATTGACTTATCCACGAGAGAAGAATCTTCAATAGATCTGCCTTATGTTGGAAAAGCACAAGAAAAGCCAATCACTTATTCGCGAAAGATTAACAGAAAAGAACTTGGAAAAATATTAGATCCTTTTCTTGAGAGGACAAAAAAACAGGTAATGATAGCGTTGAATGATGCCTCGCTGAAAATAGAAAATATTGGCGAAGTTATTCTTGTTGGGGCAATGACCAAAATTCCATACATCAAAAAATTTGTTGAGGATTTGTTTCATAAAAAGATAAATATAAGCGTTAATCCCGATGAAGCGGTCGCTATTGGTGCAGCTCTTTCAGCATTGGCTGGAAAAGAATATACTGAAAAAAAGGGAAACCCCACATATAAAACGCCCCATTGAAATATCTGATGTTGTGAGTCGTTCTTTTGGAACACTAACTTATGATGGATATATAGTGAAAATGATTGAAAAAAATACCAAAGTTCCCATTAAAATAACAAAAAATTTTACAAATCCCCTTTCATTTATGAAAGAAATACATGTGGGCGTATATCAGGGCGAGAGCTTATTTCCAGATGAAGATGATGCGGACATGTTGGGGGACTTTTTAATAAATATAGAACCAATGCCAGCAGGGCAAAATAAAATAGATGTGACATTTGAAATAGGTGAAGAGTTTGGTATTTTACATGCAACAGCAAAAGATGTATACTCTGGAAATGAGCGCACAGTAAAAATAATATCAAGGGGAAGATTGTCAAAACAAGAGAAGGATAAGTGGACTAAAACGCTCTCCAACATTTACCCCATTGAAGTTAATTTTAATAATACAGCAGCAAAAAAAATGGTAAATCTTCTCGTCAATCCACATTCAACAATTGGCGAGATTAAAAACAAGTTGAAGGAAGCTGATATGATAAATGAGAACGAGGGGCTTTTTTACAACAATAAAGAACTTTCTGATGACAGTATATTGTCAAGCACAAATATAGATAAAGAATGGATAATAGAAATAAGGGCAAGGACAGATAACAGAAAAAAGAAAACAGAAAAAAATTGAAGTTGTAAATAAAAAATTTTACAGATAAAGTGAATCTACTAACTTTTAACACCTTTGATTGAAATATCAAAAATAAATTTTAAAGTGTCCTTTCACTTCATTTGTAGATATTAAAAGGTTGAAGTTTAATTAGAAGTGTAAAAAGATAAAATATTAACTATGAAATAGTAAGTAAAGTATGTAAAGAGTTTGAATTTTTCGTGAAAACGGACTTTAGTAAATACAAAGGAAAATATGTTGCAATAGTTGGAAACAAAATTATTTCCAGCTGAGAGAATGCAAAAGCCGTCTGGAATGAAGCAAGAAAAAGAACTGGAAAAATACCGACAATATCAAAAATTCCGATGGATGAGGCATTAATTTACTAAAATGGCAAAAATTTTTAACATAAATTTAAATTTTTAACATAAATTTCTAAAAACATAGAAATCAAAACAAATTTTTAAAAGGAAAATTAAATTTTTAAAAAATACGGAGGATTTTTACAGATGAACACTACAGAGAAATTTAAATACTATATTGAATTTTTTAACAGGGAGAAAGAAAAACAGGAAATATTGAACATTTTAAGGACAGAACCGTAAATAATAAATTTTATCTATGGCCCGATAAACTCTGGAAAGACAACTTTAATCACAAATTTGATTGAAAATCTGTCTGAAAATTATGTTGTATTTTATATAAATTTAAGACAGAATCCGTTCTCAACTTATAAGGACTTTCTTGAAGAATTGTTTGACACAGACTTTGAGGAAGATATGGTGGAAAAAAAGATAAAAAAAGCAATTCCTGATGCCATTGCGGATTTGAAAACAGTGTTTGGAATTCCAATTCCCTTAAAATTGTTTGAAAGAATATTCAGTAGCGAAGATCCAAAAAGTGCATTCAGATATTTGCTGAAAATTATGAGAAAAGTAAAAGAACACAATAAAATTCCTGTGCTTATAATTGATGAACTTCGGGTAATTGGAGATTTAAATGTTGATGGAAAACTTATTTATAAATTATTCAATTTTTTTATTGCTCTGACAAAAGAATTGCGTGTTTGCCATGTCTTTGCTTTATCTTCTGATTCATTGTTCATTGAAAAGGTCTATAATGAGGCAATGCTGCAAGACAGATGTAAATATTTGCTTGTTGATGATTTTGATAAAGAAACAACAAAGAAATTTTTGGAAAAATACACCCTTAACAAAGAGGAGCAGGAAATTGTCTGGAATAGTTTTGGTGGAAAACCAATTTTTCTGTCTAATTGTATTAATATAAATTTCGCGGGAAAGGACATAAATGAAGAAATCCGTAAGATATTAAAGATGAGAAAAGGACAAATAGAAGAAATTATATATACTTTGAAAGATGAAAATGAAGAAATGTTTAAAGGTTGCACAGATGTTCTTGAAAAGTTTAGAAACAGTGACAATTTTGATTACCTGAATGTTACGAAATACATAAGATTTCTGTGTGAGAAAAATATAATATTTGTTAATTCCGCTGAAAAGAACATAAAAGCACAGTCAAAAATAAATTTAATTGCAATTAAAGAAATTTTAAAGGAAATGACTAATTGAGAAATTTAAAAATATAAGATTATAGTGAATTTTTCAACTTTTAATTATAGTCATTTTACTGACTTTTTGCAGTAAAATGAATATACTCGTAAATTTGATAACTATGCAAAAAGTTAGCAAATTTACTATATTTATTTTGAACATCAATATTGCATATTATGATTTGAATAATAAATTATGGATAAAAACAATATTCTCAAAAGATGTCAAAATGACTATAAAACGAATATTTAAACAACATAAGCTTAAAATATCAAAATTTGTTAATGAAAACATTCCATTCGGAATTACTGATTTTATGAATTTTACCCCTAAAATTTTCCAAAAATTTAAAATTTTAAAGGTAAATTACAGCAAAAAATATAATGAAATTCAACGGTTAAAAAGTTAGTATGAGCGAAGGTGATGGCGAAATTGAAAGGCAAAAAAAGGAGATTGAAAGAATGCAAAATGAATTCAGACAATATAAGGACAGAGTTAGGGAAAACGAGAAAAGGGCCAAAGAGAAAACAAAAAAGGAATTTATGAAAAACCTGCTAGAAACATTAGACAATTTATATGTGGTTATAAATGGAGATACACAAGGAAAGAGCGAAGATGTCAAAATGACTTATGATGGATTAATAAGGGCATTTAACATAGAAGTAATATCTCCAACCCATGGGCAATGTATTGACGAAATTAAGCACGCCGCAATTGATACAATTACCAATCCAAATTATCCCGAAAATACGATCGTTTATACGGTGCGAAGGGGATATTGTTTTGATAACGAGGTAATAAGGCCAGCAGAGGTAGTAGTATTCGTTGGAGGAAAACAGGTAAAGAAAAACGAAGAAACACATAAAGAAATGCCTGAAAAGAAAAGCATTTTTGATAAATTTTTTAGCATTATTTCAAATTTTGATTATATTGTAAATATTACATTTAAAGTTATATTTAAAGATAAAATAAGGCGCCTTGAAGAAAAAATTAATTGTTTAATAATTAGGGAGCGGGAAATAACAGGAAAAGAATATTCATTAAAAAAGGAATTTGAGGACATAAATAAAAGAGAGGGAAATTTATTGTTTATAGAACAAGAGATAGTAAAAAAAGAGGGCATATTAACAAAAATGTTGGAAGAATTAAAGCAAAGGGAGGAAAATTTAATGATTAAAGAGCAAGAAATAACAGAAAAAGAAAATTTATTAAAAGATGAATTTGAGGAATTAAAGCAAAATGGGGAAAAAACCGAAAAAATTTCTGATTATGATATAATTAAATCTTATGAGCAGGAAAATATAAATAAGAAATTTGAAATTATGGTAAATAAGAAATTTGAAATTATGGCCTTTGTTGAAGAAAGTCGAAACATTAAAAATGAAGTGTCCCAATTGCGGCAGGGAAATTCCGGAAAAGAAGGTTAAAGCAGAAATTCGTGTATGCTCTGTGTGCAAAGAGGCGATCGGATGTATTTATTGCCGCACACAGGGAAATTATGCATATAAATTTTGCACACTGCACGATCCAAGAGGAGCATACACCGACAGCACTTTATTCAATCCCAAAAAGAAGGAGATTGATGAAGTTGCAGCAAAAGAATCCTCGGAAGAAACAGAAATAAAAAAACTTATTAAATTACTTGAAAAGGAGTGCAGGGACTATGATTATTATGATCATACCTATAACGAAGATGAAGAAAAGGACTATGGTAAATTAAAAATAATAAATTATCCAATAGCAGAACGTTTGATTAAAATAGGAAAACCATCTGTACCTCACTTACTTAAATTTATTCGGGATAAAAGGAGAAAGAAAAAATCAGGAATATTGTCCACAGCAGCTTATATTTTATGGGAGATCAAGGATGAAAGTATCATTCCGTCTCTTTTTGACATTTTGCGCAGCAGAGACGAAATATCCATAATCGCGGGAGATGCTCTGATGGGATATAAGGAAATAGCAATTCCTTTTATAGAAAAAATAATGAATGAAAATAAAGAAGAGTATCTAAATGCTGCCTATGTTCTGACAGGCATCAAATCAGACAAGTCGGTTGAATTGCTAATTCGCGGAATTGAATATAATCTTGAACATAGCGAATGGAGGAAATGCGGGATCTTATTTTTATATTTAACGAGATATTCTGCCAATTTTAAAGACAAACGGGCGTTTAATTATGCAGACAACATACACAAACGACTAAATAAATGGACGGTCATGATACAAAGGTATCCTGAATGGACGAATCACCTTCCACCTAAAAAAGAGACATTTTACCACCTGCTTGGTATCAGAAAAGATGATGCGGACAGATTTCCAGTTGAGGATGATGTAAGGGACTTCCTTCGCGATAAATATCAGTCCATTAATAAAACACCAGAAGTAAATTTTGCATATACTTTTTTAAGAAAGCCTGATGTTCGCGGGGACTACGACTGGATGCTCCTTAATAACCGCATTATGCAAGGGATTGTAAATTTCTTTATGACGATGGATGAGCAGGAAATAAAAAGGACAAAATGGATTAATAAATCAGCTCTTTTCAGATATTTTGCTGAAAATCACTAAAATGGACAAAAGAGAAACAGATGGAATAGAAAAGGAAATAAAAAAGCTGAAAAAGATGATGGAAAAATTTACTGAAAGAATGAATGAAGATAAACAAACAGATAATATAGAACAGGATGAAATACAAAAGGAAATAAATGATATGAAGAAAAAATTTATTAAAGCGATAGAAAAGGGAGAAAAAATAAAGAAAAAGGATTTTTATGTTTACCTGACTTTATCCAATATTAAAGAAGTCATTGATGTTTTCACTGACAGATTTTATAAGGACTCGTATAATGAAGTTGTATATAAAAATTTATCTGTGCTCGCAAAACCGATAGCCGATAAATTAAGCACAATACAACAGGATAAAAATATTGGGCAGAATTTATCCGTGTTTTTTTCAACACTTCATATTGATATGGACAAAAAAAACATAGAGTGTTTTGTTGATATGTTGGCCGATATGGAAAGATACTATCGCGGATCACTTTCTTATGTCCATGGATGTCTCATAGATTCCGAAGGTGATGCCACAGAAATGTTTCTTGAAGAAGAAGAGGATGACCAGAAAATAGAAGCCCTGCGGACAATTGTTGAGTGCAGAAAAGATGTAAAAATTGAGATATTTGATAAAAAATTTAAAGGCGATATTGATAGACTTGATAATGTGCTGAAAAAGTGCCTGAAAGACAGTTATTAACAGAAATTTAATTCATAGATTTAATTATTAAAGTAAAATTTACCAAATTTAAAATGGATATTGAAAAATTTTTAAACATAAAAAAGAAGGGCAGAAATTTCTATCTGGATATTAAAACACATGGCTGGAACAGAGAACTTCTCAAGATGAAAGACGATAATGTTTTACTGCACAGCAATAAAATCAAAAAGAACAGGGAAATTTATAAGGTCTATCATCTTTCCGAACTGGACGAATTCAAAAACATAAGCAGGAAAAGCAGCATAAACTGCGATGTAACTATAATGAACGCGGGAATACTCAACGAGAAAAACGGAATTAACGGAACCGGGGAAATGTTCCCCACTTACGGGCATATTCATACAACCCAACGAAACGAAATTTATAAAGTAATATGGGGAAGGACATTTTTAGTATTAGTTGATGAAGACGCGAAGAAAGAAACAGTTATTGATATGAAGAAAGGTGACGAATATCTGATAAATTTTAAATATTCCCACCGTGTCTATGCGTTCAATTCAGCTGTTATTCTCGGATTTGTGCCAAATGACGCGGGGCATGATTACGATGCTATAAAAAACAAGGGCTTTCCTTATCATTTATTTTATGACCAGAGAAGCAAAGAGATAATATTTAAGAAAAACAAAAAATTTGGAAATTTTGACATTGCTTTGGAAAGGCCACAAAATATTGACTCGGAAAATTTATTTTGGACAAATACAAAGAAGATGATGGAAATTTTGGGACTGTAAATTTTTAACCCAGAAAATAATTTCGTAAAAATGCCAAAGGTTTCCTCCTCAATTCTATGTGCAAATTTTGCTATTTTGAAGGATGAAATAAAGAGAATAGAAAATACAGATATGATACATATAGATGTGATGGATGGTGTTTTCGTTCCGAATTTAACCTTCGGGCAAAAAATAATAAGTCCTGTAAAAGGTATTTTAATGGAGTTAAACTTAAAAATTTTACTGGATGTGCATCTGATGATAATTAACCCCCATAATCATATAAAATCGTTTTATGAAGCCGGAGCAGATATTATTACATTTCATTATGAGGCATATAGAAATATTGAAAAGTGCATTGATATAATAAAAGACATTAAAAATTTTGGAATTAAAGCAGGAATTGCGATAAATCCTGAAACATACCTTCCCGAATATGAAATTGTGCGGTTATTAAGGGAAGGAAATCCTGATATTTTGTTGATTATGGGTGTTCATCCTGGATTCTCGGGGCAGAAATTTATCCCTAATGTTTTTGATAAAATAAAGAAAACGAGAAAGATTGTAGATAGAATTAACAGGTCAAATTTAAGGAAAAATTCAGATATAAAGATAGCAGTTGACGGAGGAATAAAAATGAATAATGCCGCGGAGATTGTTAAAAACGGTGCAGATATTCTTACAGCAGGAAGCGAGGTCTTTGAATGTAATTCATGTAAAATCATAGAGGAATTTAAAAAATTAAAGTGAAAACTTATCCTTTAAAAATTTAAAAAATTTAAAAAGTCATTATTTAAACAAACGCCCAAAATAAAGGATGAAAAAAAAGAAAAAGATAACCGTAAAAGAAGCAGTAGAAATAGTTAAGAAATATTTTGAGGTGATTAAAGGACAAGAAAAAATTGGTGGAAGGGACATAATGGAACTTTTAAATTTTACTACCAAAAATTTTACTACCAAACCTACAAGACATATGAAATTATCTGCAAATTCAAAGAGACAATGTTTTCTACAGAATGGGAAACACATAAAGTTATTGTAAATCCTGAAGGAAAAATTGTGTTTGATAAAATAGTTGAAACAACAAAAGGTAAAATTAAAATAACAGAAAAATAAACAAATAAATTTAAAATGAAATTTTATCCTGTAAAAGAGGAAAATCTGGCAATTCATGAATCGCCAAGAAATACTTATGGAGACACCCTTGTTCAATCAGGTGAAAGGTTCAGTAATATAGTTGTTCTGGATGCTGATTTGGCAGAATCAACACAGACAAAAAGATTCAAAAAGCGGTTTCCGGGAAAATTTTTTGATGCGGGAGTTGCCGAGCAAAATCTGATGGGTGTTGCAGCAGGCCTGGCGATGTCGGGAAAGATTGTTTTTGCAAGCACATTTGCATATTTCGGAAGCGGAAGGGCGTGGGACCAGGTCAGGAATATCATCGCTCATGATAAATTAAATGTGCGGATTGTTGTTACACACAGCGGATTGGGTGTGGGCGAGGATGGGCATTCGCATCAGGCGCTGGAAGATATTGCATTAATGCGGGCAATTCCTAATATGAAGGTAATTGTTCCAGCAGATGCAACAGAAACAAAAAAAGTTATTGAAAAAAGTGCTGAAACTGACGGGATAATGAAAGGGCCTGTATATATAAGATTGGTAAGACAGAATGTTCCAAAAATTTTTGATGACGACTATGAGTTTGAACTTGGAAAAGCAGTAAAATTAGCTGATGAAGAATTAGCTAATGGAGATGATGTTTCAATAATTGCGTGTGGGGTTATGGTGAGTAAAGCAATAGAAGCGGGTAAAATTTTAAAAAATGAAGGAATTAAAGCAAGTGTTCTGAATATGTCATCAATAAAACCAATTGATGAAAATGCAATACTAGAAGAAGCAAATAAAACGAATGCGATTATTACGGCTGAAGATCATAGTGTCATCAGCGGTTTGGGAAGTTCGGTTGCAGAAATTCTGGCTGAGAAAAGGCCAACAATTATGAAAAGGATCGGCACAAATGATTGCTTTGGACAATCGGGAACTCATGATGAACTTTATAAATATTATGGAATGACTGCAAAGGATATAGCAAATGCAGCAAAAAAAATTTTGAAAAAATAAAAATTTTCCATTTCAGGAAAATATCTTTCAAAAGGGATGTAAAAGGGGGCGATATTATCAGGAATTTTTATTTTAGTTTTCTACTTTTTCATATTCCTTAGCACAAGATTTATATAATATTACTCTACTTGATAACTTTTTACGATAGAGCTAACACAAAATATAGTGAAAATTTCAACTTTTGATTATTTTATTTTGAACATCAATATTACATATTATGATTTGAAGAATAAATATGGACAAAAACAATATTATCAAAAGATGTCAAAATGACTATAATTATGAATTGGTAGATAAATTCGTATTTAAGATTTCTTTGCAAGTTTAATTTTATCGCTCTTTTGGAGAACAATTTTTCTTATCTCTACTAGTGCATCGTGTTGCAAAAATTTAAGAATTTTTTCCTTATCTTCGTTTCTTACAATAATCACCGCTCTTGATAATTGTATGCAGGGAATATCATCAAGAATACCTTTTCTTATATGGGTGTATTTCTTATAATTT
>MNZY01000121.1 GCA_001873845.1 Candidatus Altarchaeum sp. CG2_30_32_3053
AGATTTTCAATCTTATTTTAAATTTCATTAGAAATTTTAAATCTCCGAACAACAGCGAGGTGATTTGTTAATGGAGTAAACTGAAATGGGAAACTTTTGGTATAAGTTTAATTTTAAACATTACAGGACTTACGTAAGGCAGATATGAATTCTTGACTTTTTATGTTCATTTACAAAATAATCTAAGTAAGTCCTATAACTTTATAATAAAAATTATTAGTAAAAAAAAACAAATATATAATTATCCCAATTTTAGTGGGCCAGCACCAATTATTGATAACTAAAAAATAATGAGTCTTATAGAACCGATAATTGAATTTTGTGTCCATTTTATCGGACAAACAGGGTATGCAGGAATAATTATACTTATGGCGATGGAATCAACCGCCTTACCGATTCCGAACGAGGCAGTTATGCCTTTTGCTGGATTTTTGGTTTATGAAGGAAAATTAAATATGCTGGCAGTCATATTGGCAGGGGCAGCCGGTTCGGTTATCGGGGCGTTATTCTCATATTATGTCGGAAAATTTTTTGGACGGACATTTATATTGAAGTATGGAAGATATATCTTAATAACCGAAAAGCATTTTACCACAATAGAAAATTTTTTCCAAAAGCACGGCGAAAAGGCAATTTTTATATCTAGGTTTATTCCGGTTGTCAGACATCTGATTTCTTTTCCTGCGGGAATTGCAAATATGGACATTAAAAAATTTTCATTATACACATTTGTCGGCTCATTTATATGGTGTGGTATTTTGGCATATTTGGGATATGTTTTGAATCAAAACTGGCATATTATTGAGCAAAATACAGGAATATTGGATTATATATTTGTTTTAGGAGTAATATTATTTGTTATATGGTTTTATATAAAATTTAAGTAGATTTTTATATAATCAAACTTTATATTATACGATGAAAGAAAACACAACGAAAGAAAGTGAAATTTCATCTTTTGCTTTTGATGATGAAAAAATAAAAAAGACAATAAAAGAAGGCAGTAAATTCGGGGATTGTGAAATTTATGTGTATCAGGCGAACAGCACAACAGCAAATTTACATAAAAACACAATCAGTTCAGTTGAAAGTGCAACCGGTTTTAATGTCGGATTTAGAATATTTATTGACAAAAAACAAGGATATGTCTTATCAACTAAAATAGATGATAACATCGTAAAAAGGGCTGTCAAAATCGCCAAAATATCAAAGCCGGTTGATTTTTACGGGCTTCCGGAGGCGAACAAAAAAAATTACAGGAATGTTGACAGAAAAATTTTAAATTTTGAATTAGATGAAGTTAAAGACTTTCTTAAAATTTTTGATGAAAAAAATACACTGAGCGAAGGGTCTCTTAACTACGGAATTGCAGCAGGCAAAATTGTAAATTCAGAGGGTGTTGAATGCATGGAAGAAATTTCGTTCTTTGAAGCAGGCGGATTGTGTATTGCAGAAAGCAATAATATTCGCAGCAAAGATAAATCAACAGCAATTGACGAAAAAGAAGAGCGGTTTTTATTTGATGTCGGAAATTTTATGGAAAATTTAAAAAGAAAAGCAGCAGAGTCATTAAATCCGGGAAAAATTAAAAAAATTCCCGATGTAGTTGTGTTTAATCAGCAGACATTTGGTGAATTGCTGGCTTTATTTGTGGGTAATTTTGATGCGAGGGCTGTTGATAAAGGTGAGTCGCTGCTTACCGGAAAAATTAACGAAAGTATAGGAAATTTAAATCTGACAATAATTGATGACCCGTTAATGAAAAACGGTGTTAATACAGTTACTTTTGACAGCGAAGGATGCGGGACGAAGACAAATTTACTGATGGAAGACGGAACCGTAAAAAATTTTGCTTATGACTGGACGATGGCAAAGAAATTTAATGCTGGACCCACTGGAAATGCGGTCAGGGGAGGGGCAGGTATTCCTTCCATAGGGTTTCACAATATTATTGCTGACAGCAGAAACAAGGTTAAGGAAATTTTTGACGAATATAAAAATGTCCTGTTCATCTGTTCGGTAAGCGGAATGCACACTGCCAATTCCATGACAACGGAATTTTCCGTTAAGGTTGACAGGGGTTTTTATATTGAAAATGGCAGCAGTACTCCATTAAAAAATTTTCTTTTAAGCGGTAAATTTATAAACATAGAAATTTTGGGAATTGACAGGAATGTTGAAAACAGGGGAGGGATTTATGTTCCGAATGTAGCATGCAAAGGAGTGAAGATAGTTGTATGATGTGCAAATTATATAATATTCTGTATACTTATATAATATTCTGTATACTTATATAATATTCTGTATACTTATATAATATTCTGTATACTTATATA
>MNZY01000063.1 GCA_001873845.1 Candidatus Altarchaeum sp. CG2_30_32_3053
GAAGAAATGAGTATTGATCAAATAAGATTATTTTCTACGCTTAACCTTGGAGAAGTTTTAAAAAATGTAAACATTTAATAACTTTGAAGTTTAATTAATTAATGTTAATTAATTAATGTTGGTGGCAAGAAAAAACAGAGTCGGCAATACTCATTTTTCAATAACTTTGAAAGATGGGTATTAACATCTTTATTAAGTTTTCCAAAAGGCGACCCCGAAGGCAGATTGCGTATAACGGCTGCGGACATACGAAGTGCGAGGCGAAGCCAAGCATTTGGGCGGAGCGAAGCATAGCCGTATGTCCGCTGTTGTCCGAGTGCGTTAGCACCGAGCAATCCGAAGGATTGCGAGAGTTCCGAACCCCCTCATGATTTTTTTTCTACTGTTTTGAAACATCAGAACCATTCCGTGATTTTTATTTCTTTTGGAAATAGAACTTTTTTAAGCTCTCCTCCTTTATACTCGCTAATCATTGGTTTTTTGGTTATATATTTTTCAATGCTCATTTCTTTCAAAAAATATTCTGTTTGAACAACCAGCTCCTCATCAAGAAGTTTTGAGTTAAATAAAATATTACGTTTTGGAATCATAAGTAAATTACGTGTTTTAGCATCATAACTTGAAGTGTCTACTTTCGAATAATAATACGTAGAGGCGTCAAACACTCTAGCTTTGTGTTTTCTCAATTCAACAAGCTCTTCTTTACTCAAAGGAGTTCCTATAGGCCTAGGCGGTTCTCTGTTTACCCCAACCAAGTTCGATCCAATTATTGATGCTATAATATCAGATGATGGAGTTTTATCGCTTTTTGGGTTTGAAATTATTTCTCTCTTTATATTCGTAGAGAAGGTAATAATATCATCTAATCTCCCATTGCTATCAACCTCCCTGAGAAAAGCCCTTATTCGCGCTATTTTTGGTTTGGTAACAGCAGCTCCCTCAAAGTCGAACCAGATATTAAGGAACTCCTTTTTGATGTATTCTTTTACCAACCGTTTAATATCATCTATTCCAAACTTTAAAGATACTGGAACAAATACCGGTTTTTTGTTTTTATAATCAAGGAGATGATAAACTTCTCCCACAAATTTTAGATACTTATCTATGGTTATGATTGGTAGTTTTTTCTTCGTTATTATATCATACCTCTCGATTTTTATATTTGGAATAAGTGCTATCGGTGCTGAGAATGTGTAGTAATACTCAAAATAACCTGAAATTTTTTCAATGTGGTTAAATTCCGTATATGGATTAAACCTGAATGTTTGGGAAATAATATATGGGTATTTGTCCATCCATTCTTCAAAACCAAATAATTTCTTAATCTGTTTATCTTCTCTTTCAGATAATACACGGTTAATAGTGGCGATGTCTACTAATTTAGAATGTTCAAAAATAACTCTTGGAAAGTTTTTTCCTTCTTTGATAAAAAGTTCTTTTGTCAGGCTTTTTTGCGTCTATTGTTTTAATAGGTCTGTCTATGTCTAACGTTCCGATTCTGAACCGCTTCACATTAAAGTCTGACTTTTTATCACTAATGCACTCTTTTATCTCTATATTTTTAACCATATCAACACCTCTTTATTTCCTCCATGATTTGATCTACTATATCGCCTTTGACCCTAAATCTTGATTTCTTTATTAAGTTCAAGATAGATATTGCTTCATCTTTAGAAAAAATTTTGTATGTACAACAAGAAAGTTTCACGAAACCTATTGTCCCGGTAACCTTTGTTGAAATATGTGGAAAGTTTCTTAGCAAAAACTTTTTTGTTTCATTATCATCCAGTATCGTTATAAATCTGATGTTGAAAAGATATAAAATGTATGAAATAACGATGACTTCATGTTCCCCTCTTTTTATCTCATCGAACGAGAATAATGGTCTGAGTATCTCACCGTAATTATAGTATACGAAAATTTGAATGCGTGCTCCCACTACTTTTTCTATCATAGGATAGTTAGATGAATTTATAATTTCTTTTTTTATCAGTGGCCCGCTAACAAATTTGAATGTTTCGTAACTCAACATTCGAATAAAATATTGAGGTTTGTTTATGTCATCTAAAAAACAAATATAAAAGCTACTATCTGGAACTATAGTAACTTCAACCATTATACTTCACTAACTCTTTATATCTTCCTTCGGTAATTATCCATTTTTCCAGCAATCTTCTTGCTATTTCCTCTCTTTTTTGTGGTAAGAGGAGCTCGTCCGAAATCCTTGATTTCTGTCTGTACTCTGGATAAGTTGTATGTACTATAACAAGTGTTTTTCAAGGCTATAATCAACAGCAATATTTAGAACATGTTTCCAATATTTCCATCTTTTAATTAGTTTTCCATCATGCAATGCTTCTACGCCTCTCAATGTCACTCTCATCTCTATTGTAGTTCCCTTCAATTTCTTTGATATATAATATGTCTTTCCTTTAAATCGAAGTTTCCCATCTTTTTTTACAATTCTGTTTTTCTTTTC
>MNZY01000042.1 GCA_001873845.1 Candidatus Altarchaeum sp. CG2_30_32_3053
TTTTGAAAATATACTGAAAATCTTTGAGATTTTCAATCTTTAAAAAATCTGTGGGATTTTTTAAATACTAAAACCTTCGGTTTCAATCTTTAAAAAATCGGAATTTTTAAATGAGAGCGAAGCGAACTTATTTTAAAATCCGAAAGGATTTTAAAATCTCCGAGCAACTCCGAGGTGATTTTCAAATTCGCAGAGAATTTGAAAAGACACGAACGAAGTGAGCGTATTTTCAAAATGAAATTTTGAAATACTGAAACCTTCGGTTTCAATCTTTAAAAAATCTATGAGATTTTCAATCTTACAAATACTGAAAACTATGATTTTTCAATCTTACAAATACTTGAAGTATTTTGAAAATGTTCTGAACATTTTGTAAATATCCGAACAAAGTGAGTATATTTTTGGGGATGGCTGAATAGTTACTTAAATTTTAAAATCTTCTTTTTCTATAAATTTTGTTCTAAATTTTGTTCATGTATTTCCTGTGTTTTCTCCTGCAGGCTTTGATTTTGATTTTGAGTTGTATCATCTGTATCATGAGCAGCATCCTGTTTTGTATCTGCATCCTGCTTTATATTTGTATCTGCATCCTGATTTTTACCTGCTACAATGACATCAACCGAGGTGATTTTTTCATTTTCTTCAATCCCCATAAGTTTTACCCCTTTTGTATTTCTACCGATTTCCCGCACATCATCTGCTCGCATTCTTATGACTTTGCCTGATGACGAAGAAAGTAAAATTTCATCTTCTACATTAATTTTTTTTGCATCAAGCACATCGCCATTTCTTTCGTCTGCTTTAATATCCTTGATTCCGATTCCTCCCCTTCTCTGTTTCCTGTAATTTAAAAGCTGCGTTCTTTTTCCGTACCCGTGTTCGGTAACAGTTAGCAGCGATTTTGATAAAATTTCCCCTTCTTTTGCTGTAATCATACCGACAACTTTGTCATCTGCCCTTAGCCGTATTCCTTTTACCCCTATTGAATTTCTTCCGACTTCCCTGACATCTGTCTCATTGAAATTTATTGACATGCCTTTTTTTGTTATCAGAAAAACATGATTGTTCATATCTATAATCTCCGCACTTATTAATACATCTTCTTCCCTGATTCTTATTGCAATAATTCCACTCTTTTTTATCCTTGAATAAGCAGAAATTTTTGTCTTTTTAACTATTCCTTTTGAGGTGCACAACAGTAAAGATTTATTTTCATCAAATGAAGGTACAGAGAGTATATTTATAATTTTCTCATCTTCGGCTATATTTATTAAATTTACCGCTGCTTTTCCTTTACTCTGCTTGCCTGCTTCGGGAATCATATATGCCTTTATTGAATAGACCTTTCCTTTATTTGTGAATAACAGCACATAATCATGTGACTGGGCATTGACTAAATTTTTCAAAAAGTCTGCTTCTATTGTTTTTACTCCGGATGAGCCCTTTCCTCCTCTGTTCTGTCTTTTGTATGAGTCCTCTGTTACTCTTTTGATATAGCCGCCATTTGTGAGTGTTAATACAACCCGTGTATTTGGAATTAAATCCTCATCCTGAAGGTCAGAAATTTCGTCAAAGATAGCAGTTCTTCGTTTATCTCCGTATTTTTTCTTTATATATTTTAATTCTTCTTTGATAATTTCATAAATTTTTTTGACATCGCTTAAAATTTCTTTGTGGCTGGAAATTTCACTCATCAATTTGTTATGTTCGCTTTCTGTCTTTCCCTGCTCCAGCTTTGTTAACTGCTGAAGTTTCATCTGCAGCACAGCATTTGCCTGAATCTCTGTCAAATTAAATTTCTCCGTTAAAAATTTCATCGCCTCATCCGTGCTTTCTGCTGCCCTTATCTCCTTTATAATTTCATTGGTATTTGACAGAACAACCATGAAACCATCAAGTATATGCGCTCTCTCTTCCGCCTTCTTCAGTTCGTATTCTTCTCTTTTCCGGACAATATTTTCCCTATGTTTTAAAAATTCGCCTATAAGTTCCTTTAATCCCAGCACCTTTGGAACACTGTTTACCAGAACCAAATTTATAATTCCGAATGTTGTGGTAAGCTGTGTATGCTTAAACAGCTGATTCAGCAAAATTTCTTCGTTTGTATTGTGCTTTACATCTATTACTATCCGTATTCCGTTCCTGTTTGATTCGTCTCTTATGTCTGTAATTCCGTTAATTTTTTTTTCACGCGATAAATTTGCGATATTTTCAACTAACTGTGATTTATTGACCATATAAGGAATTTCTTCAACGATGATACTGTTTCTACCACTCTTTTTTTCAATCGTTGTCTTTGCCCTGATCTTTATTATTCCCCGCCCGGTCGCATAAGCTGCAAATATGCCCCTTTTACCGTAAATTTCTCCGCCTGTTGGAAAATCAGGACCTTCAATTACTGTTGTCAGTTCTTCAACGGTAATTGAAGGATTATCTATCTGCATAATCGTTCCGTCAATGATCTCGCTGATATTGTGAGGAGGCATATTTGTTGCCATTCCTACAGCTATACCGTTTGAACCGTTAACAAGTAAATTCGGAAATTTTGCGGGAAGTACGGATGGCTCTTTTAAAGTGCCGTCAAAATTTTCCCTGAATTCAACTGTTTCTTTCTCTATGTCTTCAAGCATTTCGTCTGAAATTTTTGAGAGTCGTGCCTCAGTATTGTGATTTATAAATCCGTTTGCCACAAAAGAATGGCACTTGCTGTCAACTCTAACCGAATAGACATCCTCTTTTTCTAATTTTTCAATTATCTTTATTTTATTAAAGAAGAAATGATTTTCAAGTAACCAGTCAATCAGTTTTTTATCCGTGTCTTTCAGATATTTCTTTAATTCATACACATATCTTTCCAAATTAGTATATCTGTCAAAATTGTGTTTTTCAATATATTTGTTTTTGTAATTTTTTTTTATATATTCCCCTAAGAAAGGAATGTAATCGGTCCTGCTCATCCTTGTGGTCTTGCTGCTTTCAATTTCTGATAAAAGAGATTTCTTTTTTTCTGAGAAAAATCCAATTTCATCTTTAAATTTTTTAATATTCTCAACGCCTGACAATAACAATTTATAGCAATTGTTTCTCTTATCCTTGTAGGGCTGTGTCGTTGTTATTCCAAAATTTAGAAGTAAAATTTTTAGCTGACTCATTAATTTTTCACTCTTTGAATTGTATACGAGTTCTATTGATATTCTATTGTGTTTTTTATCTTTGTTAACAACAATTGAACCACCACCTTCAAAAAGCGCCTTTAAAAAGTCCCTTATTATTTCTTTCTTTGACAACAATACGGCAAATGGAATCTCTTTTTTATCTGACTTTGCTTCATTTAAACCAATATTTTCAAAAAATTCAACAACCTTTTGATGATAAATACCCAACTCCATACAATTGTCTTTTACTTTTATATTTTTTTCATAAATTTTGATGCCTTTAAATTGATTGTTAGTAATTTCTTTTATTTTGTTATAAAATTCAGGGTCTTTGTTGTTGAACAAAATTTGTTTCTGATGAAATGAGCCCTCTGAAACAAGAGCACCTAATAAAAAGCCAAGATATTTATTCATTTCTTTTGGAAGTTCAATATCTTTGTATTTTTCATTTTTCGGGCAATATTCGCTTAAATCCAAATTTTTTTCGCTGAACAGTGATTTGCGACTTATCACAACATAATCATCTATTTTTATATCCTTAAGCAATTTCCATGCTATTGCCGGAATTCCGTGTTTGTTTATCTGCCAGCAAAGAACTGGATGATTATAACTTCCTTTTAATTCATATCCTTGTTCAGTAATAATTTTGATAATTTCATGCTTTCCGGAATTAAAGAATTTATTTGCATTATTTATATTTCCTTCATAATTCAGAACTTTTAATTCAATATCGCATTCTTTTTCACTTGAAATTTCTCCAACAGGAATAATACCTTTATCAGTTAGAAGTAATGTATCTCCGGTAATACAATATCTCATAGCAGCCGGACTATCCCCGTCGATCGATCCAAAATTTCCCTGTCCGTCTGCAAGAAGATAACGGTAAGAAAAATCCTGTGCCATTCGGACAAGTGCATCATAAATAGATGCGTCTCCATGAGGATGATATTTACCCATTACATCTCCGACTATTCTGGCACACTTTTTGTATGCCTTGTTTGAGTCCAGTCCGAGATCAAGCATTCCGTAAAGGATTCTTCTGTGAACCGGTTTTAATCCGTCCCTGACATCAGGCAATGCCCTTCCAACTATAACACTCATCGCATAATCCAAATACGAACGTTTAACTTCACTTTCAACATCCCTTTCTATAATAATCTCTTTGCTTTCCTTTTTTTCTGAATCATCAGTGTATTCATTATTTTTCCTTGCTTTATCTGACTTGTCTTGAGCCATTTGACATACGAAATTTAAAATTTATATAACTTTAATATAACTTTAATTTAATATAACTTTAATATAACTTTAATTTAACTATACCTTTAATTTAACTATACCTTTAATTCCATCTTTCCCACAATCAAAAAATGGACAAGTAATTTTAAAAATTTACAAAATTAATTGTGTTTAACAACAAAAATACACTCACTTCGTTCGTGTCTTTTCAAATTCTCTGCGAATTTGAAAATCACCTCGCTATCATTTGGATATTTTAAAATGGACACAATTTGAAAATCACCTCGCTATCATTTGGATATTTTTAAATCTTTGGGATTTAAAAATTACGCCCAAACTTTTACACATGGGCGGGAAACTCGGGTTTAATTTAACTACTCCTTTAATTTAACTACTCCTTTAATCTAAATATACCTTTAAATATAAATTAGATTTTCATCACTTTATTACTAATTCCAAATTTATTCCTGCCAATATGCAACAGACAAATTCCTTCCCTACCTTCACATTCAACAACACTTCCGACAACCAAAACCCGGTCATTAACTTCCTTTTCAAATTCCAGTTTACATTCAATCCTTCCCGCACATTCTTTTATTCCTGGCACATTTACCTTCCTGGATTTTTCGGCGGTTAGATTCGCATAAGAAAATTTATCGTTTCTTTCATTTCCGGAATATTGTGCACATTTCCATAAATTTGGCAAAATTTCTTCGGTAGGAATATTTATAACAAATTCTTTTGTTTGCATTATATTTTTTAAGGTTTTTCTTGTATTTGCGAAAGAAACGGCAACTAATGGCGGTTCCCATGCAACAGGCATTACAAAACTGAACGGTGCTACATCGGGATTTCCTTCTTCATCTGTTGTTGATATTAATACGGTGGGTCTGGGTGCCAGCAATTTATAAAAATTTTTTATTTCCATTTTAAAAATTTATGAAATTTAAAATATATTTTAACATATATTTGAACCTGCTCAATAAGGGGAGGCAAATTACCATAGTACATACATAAAATAAGAGTAGATTGCCTCCCAATATTGAGCAAATACGATTTACTATATAAAATGTTCTATTATTACTGTCGTTTATATAGAAAAAATACGCTTGTTATAGTACACTCCGAACGATGGTGAGCGTATTTTTTGGGTGGCTTAATAGTTACAATAAATATTGATATAAATATTTTAAAAGGAAAATATAATTTATAAAGCAATAAATAATTTATAAGCAAAATTGCATATCTGTGTCCGCGATAGGATAGTTTGGTCAAGTCTACGGGACTGTGGATCCTGTGACCCGGGTTCAAATCTCGGTCGCGGACCTTTGAAATTTATTATAGTGAATCTATCAACATTTTACACCCAATATACGATTTGGTGCTGACCCACCAAAACTGGAATATTTATATATTTGTTTTTTTACTAATATTTCTAATATTTTCCTCTATAAAGCCCAAACATAGTTTGTAATAGCACTAATAAGACATTATGTAATTTTACTGAAAATCTTTTTGATTTTCAATCTTTAAAAAATCTGTGGGATTTTTTAAATACTAAAAATCTTTTTGATTTTCAATCTTTAAAAATTTACGAAATTTTTAAATGAGAGCGAAGCGAACTTATCTTTAACTCTCATGATAACTTTTGCTTTTGTTTTGTCATTTTGTTTGTTTGAAAAGCCACTTAATCAACCAGTCACCCTTGCTCCTCACGGAACAAGCCAGCCAATTTATTGATTGGTGATTGACTTGAACATTTCATGCAGATGAATGTTAAATTTCCCCAACTTTCCGCCGTAATTTCCCGCCATTATTCTTGTTATGCCATCAACGGTGCAAGCCGCTTCAATTCCGCATTTCATTGCCTTTTTCATTGAATCCAGATCCAACGCATCTACAACGATTTCCATGACACATTCTTCACCTTCTTTTAATAAGGAGTTTTTTGACTGTGCTTTTAATGTCGGACAAAATGCATCATTTGTTGATGCCTTTAATGCAGCATATTTTGAACCCACTTTGCTTCCGCTCCTTACGATTCCACCCGGGAACGGCATAATTACATTTTCAACCTTTTTCATTTCTGCAATTGCTCTTTCGCATGCCTCCAATACACATTCAACATTCTTTCCGACAACCAGGAAATTTCCCCCGCCAAACGCCTTTTGAATGTGAAATACTTCCTCGCATAAAAATTCTCCTTCCATTATAGGAATACGCCAGAACCTTCTTGCTTCTTTTCCATTGCATGTTGAAGGCAGCCGTTTGCTTATCTGAAATCCGTCCCCGAAAAATTTTAATTTCCCACCAACGCTGACCGGAATTGTTTCTTGTGTCGGATTTATGGCATTGTAGCATGCAGCTGTAGGGGATGTGAGAACACATTGTCCTATTCTGTTGATTAAAAGCGACTCCATATTTACAGCGACATCCTTTTTTGGAGAGGTTATGCAGAACATAACTCTTGCTCCGGGTCGCCTGTCAGGACTTTCTTCATGTCTTAAAATTTTATCAGTTCCGCCTTCGCAACCGCATGCGATTACTGATGTTGCAAATCCAGTTATAGTTGTTGCTGTTGTTAAAGCCCACTTTTCGTTTATTGCCGTAATTATAAATCTTGTTGCCCACATTCCAAAACCCTCTGCAAAGGTATCTGCTATTTCAACATTATTTATGTACATTTTAAAGTTGATGTAAAAATTTATAAAAATTTATAAAATTTAATGTAAAGTTACATTTTAAAATTTAATTGTTCCAAATTTTTCCTTTACAGGTAAATATAATTTCATTAATTTCTTTAACCTCAACACATGATATAATTTTATTTTCTATGTCCTAATAGCATATTTTTATCTTGCCGTCTTTTTCTTCTAAATTATATTCGTAAATCTTACTTTCACTTTGTCTGTGTATTCCGGGCGATTCTGAAATACATTTGACAATTTCTAAAGTTGCCTTTTTTTCTGCTTTATCATTTTCAGACATGTTTTGAAAATTTCTGGAATGAGTAAGGTAAAGTTTGAGTGTGATTGAGTTTTCGTTATTTATAACTGTTATGGGTTATGTAGCATATGAAAGTAGGCCACTTTTATTCTTGTGAATTATTAATTAAATTTTGTGGATTATAGTGAATTTTTCAACTTTTAATTATTTATTTTGAACATTAATATTGTGATATGATATTATGATTTGAAGAATAAATATATAGATAAAAACAATATTGTCAAAAGATGTCAAAATGACTATAAATAAAAATTTTAATATCTGATATTTTTGATTACAAAATTGATTTTTTTTACATTATTTAGTTTTCCGTCGTCGTTCTCTATGTTTATAGTCAAATTTTTTGATTTTAGATCTAAAACACAAAATACAAATAAATTTATTAAATCTTTTGGCAACTTGATTTCTTGTTTTAATATGTCTATGAAACCGTAATCATTCTCTCCTGCTTTTTCTCCCTTTCGTCTTGCTATTCTTAAAAAATAGATTTTTGTTTCTTTAAAGTTTTTCACCTTTTTGTTTTCGAAATCTGTGTCTTTGCAATCGTTGATAAATTTAGGCTTTTCAATCTCTGGATTGTTGTTTATCAAATCTGTGTATTTTTCATAAGCTACATTGAAATCCTTAATTTTTATGTCTATCTCATCCTCATCCGTAAATTTTAATTTATTCCAGAATTTTCTTGTAAACACACCATTAAATCCTTCAACTTCGCCATTATTCCACGGGCTTCGTGGCGCAATATATAACGGTTTTATACCCAAGTTAAGTAAAAATAACGTTAATCTTCCAACGCATCTTTTATGTACTGAATTTGTTCCGAAAGCAGAATCATTGTCAACCTTCAAGACGTTTGGAATTGTATTAGTTTGCCATACTTCTTTTAAGATTTTTATCACTTCGTCAGTGGTTTGTCCTTCAACCCGTTTTACAATCCCCTCTTTCTTAGGGCGGATGTATTTACAGGAAAGAAAGTTGATCTTATCACTTGATCCTTTCAAATATTTCGGACCGATAAAGTCCATGCTCATCATTATTTTACCCAATTTATTTAAAGTGCGTTGCGGATATTGCAGGTATTTACTTACTTCCTTCCTCTTTTTTTGCGGACTTTTTACCATTTTATATTCTCTTAGTGTGCGATCTACGAATCTTTTTGAAACATTTGTTGTGTGGGAATTGTTGTAATTTGCAGGAACCGCTTTTGCCCCTATGAAGAAACTTTCCTCTTTCTCCAACTCTATTCTTATATTTTTTATTTCTTCTTTTTGTTGTTCTGTATATTTTCGAGGTTTGCCTTTTTTCCAACCCCTATGGTCTTGTGTTACTTCCTTTTCATCGGTTTTTATCCATTTATTAATGCTGTCCCTACGTGCCACCAAATAGCGAGATATCTTTCTTACACTCCAACCTTTTTCTTTGTGTAACTCTCGTGCCTTTATTCTCTTTTTAATTAGCAACAGTTTTTCCATTATAAACCATTAAAGTAATTAAAATTTAATTAAATTAATGGCCGACTTCTATTTGGCACTCAACCAAAAGTCCATCTTTTAATATCTTTACATTTTTAAATTTTTCAAACGCAAAAATCCATATTATTTATAAAATTTTTTTAACATTGGCGGCACTATTAATATTGTTACAATGCACATAACTATAACTGCTGTGTAAATATCCTGTGTAAAGACCCCTGCTGTTAATCCGATCATTCCGATAATCATGCCTACTTCTCCCCTTGGAATCATCCCTACACCAATAATTACCGAATCCTTATGGCTTTCTTTTAATAATCTTGCCGGAAGGTAGCATCCAATCATTTTGCTAATTACCGCAACAATAATTAGCGCAACTGAAAATAAAATTGCATTCTGTGTGACCTGATGAAAGTCAACAAGAATTCCAAGAGAAATAAAGAATATTGACGCAAATATTATGTAGATATATTCAGCACCTTCTTTTAAGTCCTTGCTGTTGTTTGGTTGTATTCCTGAAAGCGAAGATCCCGCGAGAAAAGCACCGACGATTGCCGAAAGTCCGATTAATTCAGCGGCAAAACTATATCCAAAAGCAACAGTCATCGCGAGTATGAACAAAAAATCAGGAAATTTTTTGGCCATTCTTCCTCCATCAACCCACATAAAAAATTTTCTAATATATTCTGCGGCAAACAAACCAATCACAATAAAGGCAATTGCTTTAAAGGCCATTATTGCTATTTCAAGCGTATCTGGTGCGCCATGAATCATCTGAACTGATATGGAAAGCAAAATAAGTCCTATAACATCATCTACAACAGCAGCGCCCATTATTGTCCTGGCTGTCTTTGTCTGTAATTTCCCTAATTCCAAAAGCACCATTGCAGTTATTGCAATACTTGTTGCTACTAATATAGTTCCGATTAATATTGAAGTTGGAGAATCATAATGGAAAACATACATTGCTAACAAATATCCTAAAATCCATGACACAGCAACACCTCCAATTGCAATTAATGTTGACTCTTTGGTATAGACCTCTTTAAGTTTAAATTCAAATCCGATAGCAAATAATAAAACGATTGCACCGAGATGGGCAAGTGCTTCAACAAATTCTGTATATTGGACCCACCCGAAAACACTTGGTCCGACGATTATCCCAATTAATATTACTCCTATAACTGCTGACTGGTTTATTCTCATTGCAATAATGTATCCTAAAAGTGAGAAAAACAATATAATTGATATTTGTAAAGTCAGACTTAATCCCTGTTCTTCCATTGTTTATATGTTTTTAATTTATAGTGAATTTTTCAACTTTTGATTATTTATTTTGAACATCAATATTATATATAGTGAAAATTTCAACTTTTGATTATTTATTTTGAACATCAATATTACATATTATGATTTGAAGAGTAGATATATGGATAAAAACAATATTATCAAAAAATGTCAAAATGGCTATATTATGATTTGAAGAGTAAATATATGAAGAGTAAATATATGAAGAGTAAATATATGGATAAAAACAATATTATCAAAAGATGTCAAAATGGCCATATATATTTTTTAATTTAATAATTTTTCCTGCAAGACTAAATAAAATAAAAACAGCTCCCAATACTACAATTATCGTTGCCCCAGGCGGAAGATTGTAAATTATCGCAATAAGTAAGCCAAAGATAGAAATAACAATACCTGTAATTACAGAAAGCACAGACATTTTATAAAAATTTTCCGTCCAGTTTTTTGCAATCACAGGCGGGATTGTCAGCAATGCAATAATAAGTATAATCCCAACAACTCTGATAAGCACGACAACACTTAATGCGATCAGGCATAAAGTAAGCAGATATAAAAATTTTGTCGGAATCCCAACAATCTTTGAAAATTCTTCGTCAAATGATATTGCTAAAATTTCCCTTCTGAATATAAAAAATATACTCACAATAATTGCATCAAGTATAACCATTATTATTATGTCTGACATAGAAACAGTAATAACACTTCCGAACAAATATGTAAATAAGTCAGCTGCATATCCGGGCGTCAGATAGATAAATATTATTCCGACTGCCATTCCAAAAGCAAGTGTAATTCCAATAGCAGTATCTTCATTAACATTGCCTTTTTTGCTTATGATCCCGATCGCGAGTGCTGCAATGATAGCAAATGGAATAGCTGCAATTACAGGATTTATCTTTAAAAAATATCCTATTCCGATCCCTCCGAATGCGGCGTGAGAAATTCCTTCGCTGATAAATACAAGTTTTCTGGCTACGACATAAGTTCCGACAATTCCACAGGCAATTCCTGCAAGTATTATCGCAATTATGGCATTCCTCATGAACTCGTATTGAAAATATTGAAAAATTTCAAACAATTTTAAAATTTTAAAGGTATTTGTGTTCCTGGAGCGTTCTGTGCGGAACTCCGTGAGCAATTAAATCAATCGGACATTTATAGGCATCCTGAAGTTTCCCGAGAGCGCCTTCTTTTTCTCCGTGATAATAAAGTTTCCTGTTAACACACGCAACCGATTTTCCATATTGTAAGACCGCACTTACATCATGGGTTACAATCACAATTGCCATTTTTTCGTTAAGGACTTTTATTAATTTATAAAATGACTGCTGCATTTCAGGGTCAGCACTCGCAGTTGGTTCATCAAGTAAAAGCAATTTCGGATTCCTGACTAATGCTCTCGCTAAAAAGACCCTTTGCATCTGCCCCCCGGATAATTTTCCAATCTGCCTGTCCTTAAAATTTTCCATACCTACAATTTCAAGTGCTTCAATTACTTTTTGCTTATCCTCTTCGGAATATCGCTTAAATAATCCGTTGTATCTTCCGATCAACACAACATCAAATACATTTATGGGAAATTTTAAATCACTCTTAATGTGCTGTGGCAAATATCCGATAAATTTTCCCGCATAAGTGGACTGGCATGGATTCGTTCCAAAAACACTTACACATCCGTTATTTGGTCTGATTAAGCCCAAAATAATTTTAAGAATTGTCGTCTTTCCGCCCCCGTTTGATCCCATTATTGTCAGGTAGTCCTTTTCTTTCAGGGTAAAATTTATATCTTCAAGAATTATCTGATTATCCAAAGACAAGGATACATTTTTTAACTCAACTATTTTGTCGCTTGTTTCACTCATTTTGCAGGATTATGTTTAACAACCTTATGATCACAGGACTTACGCATTCTAAACTTTTTTAATATAATATAATTAAATAGTGTTCATCCATAAACCCGTAATTTTTGTCAAAAACATAATAATTTACCTTGAAAAAGTTAAAATTTTTTCAAAATTTTATACTTTACGGATGGACACTAAATAGATTAATTAAATAGATTATAAAATAATATATTAAAAAATTAGGAAAAATATTTTATGTAA
>MNZY01000041.1 GCA_001873845.1 Candidatus Altarchaeum sp. CG2_30_32_3053
TAAAAAAACAGTAACTATTCAGAGGGTATTTTCAAAATGAAATTTTGAAATACTGAAACCTTTGGTTTCAATCTTTAAAAAATTTGTGAGATTTTTTAAATACATGACTATCGGCTATTGACCGAATTAAATGTCATTAATTTATTTACTTTCTTTCCTATATTATTTATATGAATGCAAGCATAAATAATATAAATGAAAGAGATGCAATAATACTTGGTGTGATAAAAGATGTAAATATCTCCAAACAAACAGTGAGAGATTATTTTTCTACACATGACGTATCGTTTACTATTCGCCAATATTACAGATACTTGAAGAAATATAATGAAGAAGGGGTGAAAGGACTATATGATCGTAGATCAGAGGGCAATGCAAAGAAATTCACATCAGAAGTAGAGCATTATCTTATCGGTTTGCTTGAAAACAAACAAGAATTAAAGGTATCTGATATTAGATCACGGCTCTGGGAACGGTTTAACATAGATATAAAACGCACTGCAATCAATGATTTCAGAAAAAAATATGGACTTGAACGAATCAGTCGGTTTTCAGACGCACCGTTTGCTGGATTTGAAATCCTTTCTGCACTTGCTTGTCACTTGGGAATATTTGATGTTTGGTCAAACACAATCGAAGAACACATAGAAAATGTTAAAGAAACTGACCTCTTTAAAGAAAATCAAAAACTTGGTGCAGATCATCCCTCCCAAAGAGATAAAGGAAAGTTCACACCAGGATATAACCGACTTGAAGATGTTCGCGAAACAAAGTTCAATTCAATAGGAGATAAAATTTACAACAAGGATATGTCGCGTTTGCAGATATTGGGCACGGGGACAAAAACAATTTCAAGAAAAAATCTTGCTGTTCTATGCTTGCCTTTGATAACTCTAAATGGAAGCATGCGGGACATAAATAAAAGTATTGGCAACGCACTTAAACATATATGCGGATACAATTATAAGCATGCTTCAATTGATAAATATTTAAGGGAACTTAAATATCTGCAGATTTCCTCAAATTTCATAAAAGCAACAGCGGAATTCTGGATTAATTTTTGGGGTAAATTTAATAAGGAGCAGCCGACATTAGTATGTTACTATATTGACGGAAATACAAAACCATTGTGGTCAAGTAAACGGTGTAAGAAAAGTAAAGTCACCATGCTTGGACGGGTAATGGACTCCTTAGATCAAGTATTTATTCACGACTCTTTTGGTCGCCCAACATATTTCCAAACATTTTCAGGTAATGCAAATATTGGGGATAAAGCATTGTCGTTAATGGAAGACATCGAAGAACATCTGAAATCAACTTCTTCTGACGGAAAAGTAAATTCAGCAATAGTGATGGATTCCACCGGAAACGCAGTATCCACCTTGAGGAGTATCATAGAATCACATCGTCATTTTATTACAATATTGGATGAAAACCAGATCAAAGATGTGAGAAAATTCAAACATAAGGGAGAACTGGAAGAATATAAATACGGGGATGCTAAACTAACGGAATGCATGGTTGAGATGAAGGATTCAAAAGATAAGGAATATATCTTTGAATGCAGAGGAGTAATCATTGATTGGAAAAAAGGAAATAAAACCGTCGCTATAACGAGCCTGCCAAACGAAACCGTTGGCGGGTCGTTGGTCGTTAAATCATATTTTAACAGGTGGCCATGTCAGGAATTACAATTCAAATCAATGAAATCCGGTGCTTCAATTCATAGAATAGCTGGTTATGGTAAAAAAGAAATTCCTGATAAGAAAATGCTAAATAAACGGGGTAAGTTGGAAAAAAGCATAGGAGCAATCCGTTTTGAACTGAAAGAAGTGCTAGATGAAATTGAAAAGTGTAAAGTTGAACGTGAACAATTGTGTGATCTGGAAAGAACGCTCAAAGAGCAGACAACCATAAAAGAGGGTAAACGGGAAGGGGACGCTAATATTTTATCTGCATTAGACGATTGCGATAGAAAAATAAAAAGTATTGACCGAAAAATAAACAATATCAAAAAACCACATAAAGAAAAATTCGAGAAACTGCAAAAATGGGAAAAAGACCGGGAAAGAATACAAGGAAAGGAACACGTATATGTAGTGGACGTTGAACTTGACCAGCTGATGACCTGCTTTCGGATGAGTTTTGCAAATCTATGCAGCTTCTTTTTATCAAATTGCCTCAATAACGAAAAAATGGAACTTCAAACACTTATCCAATCCTTTTTCATGTTAAGCGGATCAATAACCGAAACAGAAAACGAAAGAACCATTAAGTTAACAAGAAACGAAAAAGAACCAGAGATGATGGAAAAACTGGAATTAGGACTGAACGCTTTAAATAGTTTTGGTATTAATTATATTAATGGGAAAAAATTCTCGTTTCAATTGGTTGGTGACATTTAATTCGGTCAATTTTCTCATTTAGCCGATAGTCA
>MNZY01000043.1 GCA_001873845.1 Candidatus Altarchaeum sp. CG2_30_32_3053
ACTACAATAGAGAACTAATTTATTCAATAGAGAACTACAATAGAGAACTACAAAATTATTGCTGTGTCATTTGAGCATCACGACAAAGCTTGTTGATTATAGTCATTTTGACATCTTTTGATAATATTGTTTTTATCCATATATTTATTCTTCAAATATTTATTCTTCAAATCATAATATGTAATATTGATGTTCAAAATAAATAATCAAAAGTTGAAAAGTTCACTATAAATTATAAAATTTTATAAAATTATGAACTTTACAGGCATTGATCTTGCAGGAACAGCGAAACATGCTACGGGATTTTGCATTTTAACCGTATTGGATTTTGAGGGCGATAAATTTGCTGAAACCAAAATTTTAAGCACAGACAAGGAAATTATTGAAGAAACAAAAAAGGCAAATCCGGTTGTTATTGCAATAGATGCGCCGTTGAGCAGCGGAAACCGAAAATGTGATTATGATTTAAAAATTTATGGCGCCTTGCCATTAAGCTTAAAGAGTATGGAAATTCTGGCAGAAAGAGGAATAAAAATAAGCAATGAATTAAAAACCGAAAAATTTAATGTCATTGAGGTATTTGCAACGGCAACGGCAAAAATTTTAGGCTTTCATAATAAATCAAGAACAGCTGAACAAAAAGAGCTGATAAAGGTAATCAAAGGTATTGACAAACGACTGCTGAAAAAAGATGAAATAGATGCAGTTTTTTGTGCGATAACTGCTTATTTGTATTATTTCGGCAAAGCAACAGAAGTCGGAGACGAAAGAGGAAAGGTATTAATTCCTAAAATTTAAAATTTAAGTTTTATAAAAATTTTTTGAGATTTAAATTGAATATGTTTAAATATTAATTTTATAAGAGCAGATATACATAGCTCGCTCAACATTTTGCATCTAACATAGTTATGTGCCATATAGGTCTAAAAGATTGTTTTTTATGCTAAAAAATTTAAAATTATTACTATTATACAATGACAATGGAAAAACCAAAATTATTTGCTATAGGGCCTGTATATGTTAATGAAAAGGTCAGGAACGAGATGAGCAGACAGATGTTCAGCCACAGAAGCAATACCTACAGAGAACTGCACTCGTCTTTAGTGCAAAAACTGAAGAAACTCATGAAAACAAACAACGAAATTTTAATATTTACTTCCTCGTCAAGTGGAATTATGGAAGCGTGCGCCAGAAATTTAGTTAAAGGTGATGAAAAGGTGCTTTGTATATCATGCGGAGCATTCGGGGAAAGATTCGGAAAAATTTTTGAATTGAATGGCAAAAATGTTAAAATTTTAAGCAATGAGTGGGGGAAGGCAAATTTGCCGGATGAAATAGATAATGCATTGTCAGAAGATACTTATGCACTTGTTACACTTATTCACAACGAGACATCAACCGGGCTTATGAATCCTTTAAAAGAAATTTCAGATGTCGTGAAAAAGCATAATGTTCTGTTTGCTGTTGATACTGTTTCTTCAATGGGCGGAGCAAATGTGAATGTTGACGATTACGGAATAGATATTTGTTTTTTCGGAAGTCAGAAATGTTTAGCAACACCTCCGGGCATAGCGATAGGTAGTGTAAGTAACAGGGCATTAAGTAAATCAAAGGAAGTAAAAAATAAGGGCTTTTATCTGAACTTTGAAATTTTAAAGAAGTCAAATGATAAAAATGAGACGCCTGTAACTCCTCCGATTCCGCAGATGTTTGCTATGAGTATGTCCATTGACTTAATATTTGAAGAAGGGCATGAAAATGTAGTTGAGAGGCATAAAAACATTGCAAAATTTGTCAGAGACAGAATTAAAGATATCGGGTTTGAAATTTTTCCGGATGAAAATTTTGCGTCACAGACACTAACATGCGCTGATTTTGAAAATTTTAAGAAAGCATATCCTAAGTTTGATGTAAATGTTATGAAGGAAGAAATGAAGAAAAGGGGCTTTATTCTGGCAAACGGTTATGGAAAAATAAAGGATAAAACATTCAGGATAGGAAATATGGGAAATGTTATGAAGGATGATGTTAAAGAGATGCTGGATAATCTTGAAGAAGTTGTGAATATGTTTAAACCCAAGTTTGACACATAATTCTTAACGGTTATGTAGCATATGAAAGTAGGCCACTTTTATTCTTGTGAATTATTAATTAAATTTTGTGAATTAAATAAAAATTTTAATATCTGATATTTTTGATTACAAAATTTATAACTTAAAATTTTTTGTTTTAAATTTATATTTGTATTTTAAATTTATTTATGAAAAATTTAATATAAAAGAGGTGGCTCATTAGTCTAAGTACAGCGGTAGCTTTTAAAAAAGCTCCATAAGATTTATATAGATGTAGCCACCACTTATACACAGATTATTACACAAGAATACGATCTACTTTGTAGATAGGTTATTATAGCAGTCTAATTAAACCAATGGCCTACCTCTATTTGGCACTCAACCAAACCGAAGGTTTCAGTATATTTTCAAATCCTTTGTGGATTTGAAAATAAGTTCGCTTCGCTCTCATATTTTCAAATCCTTTGTGGATTTGAAAATGGCTGGTTTTTTGCTTATTTATTATAGAAATAACCTGCATCTCGCATCATTCTTTTCGAAAGGAAATTTAGACATTTAACTTTTTAAAATGAAGTCATCATCGCCTGCAAAAATAATATTGCTTGGAGAACACGCTGCTGTCTATGGAAATCCCGTAATTGCGGCAACGGTAAATTTAAGAACATACATTGATGTCAGGAAAAGAAATGATTCAAAATTTTCTGTAACAGATATAAACAAAAACACGGAAATTTTTAACAGCATAGATTGTCCGAAATTTACAGAGAAATTTCCAGTAGTTGCAGAAGGCATTCGTAAAGTTGAAAATTATATAAATCAAAGATATGGCCTAAATATAGAAATTTCATCGCAAATTCCAATTGGCAAAGGACTCGGGAGTTCGGCATCGCTTGCATCTGCATTGTGTATGGCAACAGCAGGAGAATTAGAGCATACTCTGACAATAAATGAAATCGCAAATTTATCCTGGGATATTGAAAATATAATACATAAAAAATCATCGGGCGTTGACCCATTTACTGTTTCTTATGGCGGAATAATAAAATATACAAAAGGAAATGGACAAAAAATTGATGCAGATGAAAATTTGGATGTTGCAATTGCTGATACAGGAATAACAATGGATACAGGAAATGTAGTTATGGATGTTTTTAAGCTGAAGGAGCGGAATGAAGAAATTTTTGACGAATGGTTAAACACGATGAAAATTTTGGTTAATGACGGGATAAATTTCCTTAAAAACATGGACTATGAGGGTTTTGCCGACCTGATGAATATAAATCACGGAATGCTTTATGCTGTTGGCGTTTCATCTGTTGAATTAGAAAAAACGGTTTTTGAACTGAGAAAATTTTATAAAGGTGCAAAGCTATGCGGGAAAGGAAGAGGGGGGATTGCAATCGGATTAAAAAAAATTACTGAACAAAACCCCATTAATTTAAATTTTATTGATGCAAAAATTTGTAATGAAGGTGTCAGGATTGAAAAATAATCAAAAATAAATCAAAAATAAATCAAAAATTAAAATATACAGATTCCAAAATGACTGACAAAAACGATTTTATTGTAACCCCATGGACAGTAAAAGGAAATGTTGATTATGATGTATTAACTAAAAAATTCGGAACACAGAAAATTGATGAAAATTTACTGGAACGAATTAAAAAGCACACCTATGATTTGCACCACTTTTTGAGAAGGAAAATTTTTTTTTCTCACAGAGACCTTGATTTTTTGCTGGATGAGTACGAGAAAGGAAATAAATTTTTTCTCTATACCGGAAGGGCCCCTTCGGGAAAGGTTCATTTGGGACATTTAATTCCATGGATGTTTACAAAATGGCTGCAGGATAAATTTGATGTTGAGCTGTTTTTCCAGTTTCCCGACGAAGAAAAATTTTTGTTTAAGGAAAATCTGAATTTTGAGAATACAGAAAAAGCATTATATGACAACATGCTGGATGTTATTGCCGTTGGTTTCAGGCCAGAAAAGACGCATTTTTTAATTGATACAAAACATGCAAATTTAATGTATAAAGAGGCGTGTAAGGTTGCAAAGAAAATAACTTTATCAACCGCAAAGGCGACATTTGGATTTACAGACGAAAATAATATCGGGGAAATTTTTTATACTGCGATGCAGGCAGTTCCGGCATTTTTGCCTTCTGTTACGGCCAATAGGAAGATTCCCTGTTTGATTCCCTGTGCAATTGACCAGGACCCACATTTTCGTATAACAAGGGATGTTTTGCCGAAGTTAAATTTTTACAAACCGTCTGTCATTCACAGCATATTTTTGCCCGGGCTTAAAGGTATGGATGAGCAGGGAAAGATGTCATCTTCAGAAGAACAAACAGCGGTTTTTACAACCGATAATAACAAGACAGTCAGGAAGAAGATTATGAAGTATGCATTTTCAGGAGGACAGGCAACTGTTGAAGAGCATCGCAAAAATGGCGGAAATCCAGATATTGATGTTTCGTATCAATGGCTGATGTTTTTTGAGGAAGATGATGAGAAATTGCACAAAATTTATGAGGATTACAGAAGCGGAGCGTTGCTGACTGGAGAATTAAAGGAAATTTTGATAAATAAAATTAGCAATTATTTAAGGATTCATCAGGAGAGAAGGGAAAAGGCAGGTGATTTGATTGAGAAATTTATGTTTAAGAAATAAAAACTCCGCATTTGCACGCCTAATTAAAACAATAAAACAATAAAAATAGCCCTAGCAGGATTCGAACCTGCGCACACGGGTCCAAAGCCCGCCAGACTGCCACTATCCTATAGGGCTAAAAATTTAAAAATTTATGTCTAATATAATTAAATTTCCAACAAAATGAATCTATTTTTTGTTCACAACCCTGCATATCTTCCTCGTTGCTTCAGCTATATCCTTTGCCTGAAATATATTTCTGCCAATAGCAACTCCTGTTGCCCCGCAGTCAATTGCATCTGTAATCATATTTAAAAATTTCTCTTCGCTGTCTAATTTTGGACCTCCGGCAACAACAACAGGAACAGGACAACCCTCAATAACATCCTTAAATGTTTCCTTACTCCCAGTATAATTTGTCTTTATTATATCTGCTCCCAACTCCGCTCCGATTCTTGCAGCATGTTTTATATATTTAACATCATACTCGTCAGTTATGTTTTTTCCCCTTGCATACATCATTGCTAGTAAAGGCATGCCATATTCTTCACATTCGGCAGAAATTTTTCCAGTGTCCATTAACATTTCACTTTCATTCCCACCACCAATATTTACATGAACTGAAATAGCATCCGCTCCTAGTGCAATTGCTTCCTTAACAGAACAAACCAAAAATTTACTTGTTGGATCATTGTATGGAGTTCCAGCAGACAAATGAATTATTAAACCAATGTCTTTACCGTATCCTCTGTGCCCGTTTTTCACGATGCCTTTATGAAGTAATACTGCATTTGCACCACCTTCTGCAACCTTGTTTATTGTTTCTGCAATATTTACAATTCCTTTCAGAGGACCTGAACTCATACCGTGATCCATTGGCACTATTACTACTTTATTAGTGTGCCTGTCCATAATTCTTTCTAACCGTATCTTCTTTCCTATTTCCATTTTGGATTTACTTAAATTATTTAAATTATTTAAATTTGACTTATTTTAAATTTTTATATCTCCGTATAATTAATTATACCTAATTAATTATACTTTAACAATTTTAAATTTTAACTTAACTTTTAAGGGCTCGTGATCTAGTGGTTATGATGTCTGCTTGACGTGCAGAATATCCCCGGTCCGAATCCGGGCGAGCCCAATTTTTAAATTTTCTCTTTGATTTGTGCGAGAGATGGGATTCGAACCCATGAAGGCTTACGCACACAAGGTCCTAAGCCTTGCCCCTTTGACCGCTTGGGAACCCTCGCAATATTATCAATGGTTTTATTATCTTGTATTTTTAATTAAGATACAGTTATTTAATTTAAATTTAATCTAAATTTATAAAAAACCAAAACCACGATGAAAATTTTTAAATGCCCTTCTTGCGGGAGATATACGATGCGTTATGTCTGTAATATGTGTAATGTGCAGACCGCTGAGGCAAAACCACCAAAATTTTCGCCTGAGGACAAATACGGCAAATACAGGAGAATGGCAAAATTTAATACACAAGATAACACGGACGAAAAAAAACAAAAATTTGACAAAATTTAAAATTTAAGTTCAAAAATTTAAAACAGAAAAATTTAAAAATGGAAGATGTCATTATTAAAATAGAGAAGCGACTCCCGAAATTAACGGATGCTATTATGATAGCAGGTTTTCCGGGCATAGGGTTTGTCGGAAAGATATGTGTTGACCAGATGGTTGAGGATTTAAAGCCGGTAAAATTTGCAACTGTTTATTCGCCTTATTTTCCGCCGCAGATTATCGTAAATTTTGACGGAACTGTCCGAATGCCGCAGAATGAAATTTATTACTGGAAAAACAAAAATGGGAAGAATGACCTCATACTTGCCACAGGGGATTTTCAGGGCATTACAGGTGATTCGCAGTATAAAATTTCAGATGCAATAATTGAAATAGCGAAGAAGGTAAATGTAAAGAAAATATATACTCTTGGGGGCCTGGGAACCGGAACAATTCCGAAAAAGGCGAGAATATTCGGAGCAGCAACAAGTAAAAAACTCATTGAAGAACTAAAGAAGATGCATATTGATTTCAGGCCAGGGGGAGGAATTTTCGGAGCCGCCGGCCTGATGATAGGTCTGTGTACGTTGAACAAAATAGACGGCGTATGTTTAATGGGTGAAACACAGGGAGAATTTTTAGATGCAAAAGCAAGTGAGGCGGTCTTAAAAATCATCGCACAGATTTTAGACATAAGGATAAATTTTGATACCTTCGGTAAGAAGGTTAAAGAAACAGAAAAAAATATAAACGAAATAAAGAAGATGATAGAAGAACAGAAGAAACAATTTGAACAGGCAACACAAAAACAGGAAGATTCTAACAGGTTCCCGTTAGTATATATACGATAAATTTTGTGGATAAATTTTCTCACACAAATAAAATTTAAATGGAAATTTCAAAGATTGGAAATTCAATGATGATAAAGGTAGATATGGGAAATGCAAATTTATTGTTAATTAAGGCAGATAATGGATTTATAATGTGCGGTTATTTAGATATAGAAACAGCTGAAGGTCTGAATGATGCGGCATGTATCGTAAAAGGGGTTAAAAATTTTGACGATATGTTAAATGCGAAAATAGTTAAGGCAACAACAAAGGCAAAAGAACTCGGAATAAAAGAAGGAATGTCAGGAAAAGATGCATTGGAAATTTTGGAAAAATGAAAAAAATAAAATGAAATAATACCTTTTTCCCTTCAAACCAAATTTTTTATTATTTGAAATTTATCCTTGGAAGGTCAAACGGAACCGGAAGATGCAAACTCCTTGCTATGCTGAATAATTCTATAAGAGACATCTTCATGATTATATTTGAAACCCTCTGATACGCCTCTTTTGAAAGTTTGATTTCACCTTTATCTTCAGCAAAGTCATTTTTTTCATTTTCTATTTTATACGCAACACTTCCTTCTATTTTTAAATTTCCAACATCAGGAGAATACCGGACACTGAATTCAAATTTTACTTTTAAGTAGTCGCCGAATTTTTCGTTTTTTTCGCGGGTTACACTCAATGGCTTAAAATCATATCCCAAACTTATCTCATCCTTAAATTTCTCAAATTCTACGGTTCTTTCTCCCTCTATTTTAGACGCTCTGAATTCTACAACAGACATTTTAAAAAATTAAATTTTATAATTAAATTGGATAATAATTGTGATTAAAAGAAAAAATTAAAAAAATTTTGGTAACTATTCAGATAGCGTCAAATTTACCTGTAAAATTTTTAAAGAAAGGTGATTTAAAAAACACGTGTTTTTTAAATACATGAACGGAGTGAGCGTAAAACTCCAAAAATTTACCCGTAATTTCAAAAACGAATTTTTTGAAATATCCGAACGGAGTGAGCGTATTTTCAAATTCGCAGAGAATTTAAAAAGACACGATTTTTGAAATCGTAAAGATTTGAGACCGTTTAAAACCATGTTGGTGAAAAAGAGTTTTTATCAAAAATTTGTTCGTTTTAATTTGATTTTGCTATTTTTAAGTTGTGAAACTTAAAAATCTTTGAACGAACGAAGTGAGTAAAGATTTCAAAAAGACACGAACGAAGTGAGTGGAACGAAGTGAGCGTAAAAATCAAAAATTTACCTATAATTTTTTAGGGTAGCTGAGTAGTTACTGTTTTTCTTTGAGTGTAATTTTGTCTTTTCTTTGAACCCCGATTTTCATAGGTAGTTTATAAAAAAAAAGTATTATATCTTGAGAATTTGACATTCTCAGGTTAATTATCCTATTTCAAAATCGCAAAGATTTTGAAATATCCGAACAAAGTGAGGTTAATTTAAAGGGATGAGCACCTAGATTTATGTTCCATTTTATTTGACACCCAACCTTTAACCATTATCTGAATTTTTATATTTGAGCACCGGCTTATTTTTCCTAAATTTAAAGTAAATCAAAATAACCATAACAACAAGAACAAATGCCGCAATCAGATACCCTTCTGAACCGATATTTTTAACAAAATTTTGCCCCTGGTCTAAAATTTCATAATTATAGTTTTTTTTATCTGGCACAACATTAACAACAACATTCTTATTGTCAGAAAAGTTTTCGCCAGCACATTTTACCATTAATGTAAAATTTCGGGAAGGATATTTAATAGCATATTTTAAAACATACTTCGCACCTTTTTCAACAACAACTGTTTTATTTTCACTTATACTTATGGTTTTATCTGTATTCTGCACAATTATGCTAACATTAACCCTGTTTTCGCTTTCTTCATTTAAATTTTTCAGATCAATTTCCTTTGAATGTGTGTTTATATTCTCAATCACAACGCCATTATAAATATTTCCCGTTTTATCTGTATCAACGGTAAATTTTGCTGTTAAATTCAGATTGTTGCATCTTATATTTACACTGGGAAAATATAAAAAACCTTCATTTAGTTCAGGAACGAAAACTTTAAAGGTTAAATTTTTCTTTTCATACGGCGAAATATAGAAAATTTTTTCATCTTTATCTGCCTTTAATAACGACGAAATTTTACATATTCCAAAGACATAAAAATTTTTCTTATTTGTGAGCTCAACAGTAATAGGCATAACAGAATTCTCCCCTGTTAAATTTTTATTAAAGAGCCATCCGTCAATTGGACTTTCGTCTGTTAACGATATAAATTTCGCACTTATGGTTCCTTTATGAGAAACATTTTTTCCGAGCCATTTTAATTCAACATTAATTCCCCTTGCTTCATTATCTCTGTAAAAAGCAACATGTGATGCATCTGCTGGAAGCTGAAGAAAAGTCGGGTCTATCGGAATCCACTGCTTACCAATAAATACTTCTGCATAGCTGTGTCTTTCAAAGCCCTTATTCGTATATGCTATTCCCCCGACCGCTCTTGCCGGAATTCCTACGCTTCTACACATTGCTATGAATAAATTAGTATAACCCATACATGTAGCCTGCCCATAATTAAATACATCCTCTGCTGATAAAATTTCTGAATTGTAATCATAAGTGACATATTCATAAACAAATTTTGCAATTCTGAATGCTTTAACTGCATCCTCAATGTCTTTGTTACTGTCATGCCAGTTATTCGTGATGTTTTCCGCGGTTTTCTTTATTTTTTCATTCCATTTAACATTTCCTGTTTTTTCAAGATTATCCTGAAAGTCCCATCTTTCAGTCCGGTTTCCTTCATCTTCATCATTATCATTATTAAATTTAATCCCGTAAAATTTTTTCTCAACAATGAAATTTATAAAATAGTTATCCGCAGAACCGGCATTTATTTTTATTGTTTTGTTTCCGTTTTTCGTTTCAACAAAATAGTTTTTTTTATCGGACTGAATTTTTAAAATTTTTTGTGTTTCGTCAGTTAAAGGCATTTCAGTAGTCAATATTATATTATTTGCTTTTTCCTTTTCAAAATTTCCTTCATAAGTTAAATTTATAACTGAATGTGTAATTTCAGCAGACGGAGAGGATAGCATAACGGTTGTTAAAAGTATAATCTGCATTAAAACCGGCCAAAACGATTTATTGTACATTTTTATTTTCGCATTTCTGTATATTTTTATCCTGTATATTTTTATCCTGTATATTTTTATCCTGTATATTTTTATCTGTATATTTTTATCTGTATATTTTTATCTGTATATTTTTATCTGTATATTTTTATCTGTATATTTTTATCCCGTATATTCCTATATTTTACATTGCTCTGAATCCAGAGTTTCTTCTTTAACAATCCTGACAATTTCATCAATATCGGGAAATTTAACCTTGTTTTCTTCAAATTTTTCAATAAATTTTACTCCCTGCTTCTTTAATTTTTCAACATTTTCAGCGACAAAAGGATTATGATACATACTTATATGCATCGCGGGAACAATAACAATTTTCTTTTTACTTCCGAGTGCAGTAGTTGCGAATGTTGTTACAGAAGTGTCGTCTATTCCGCATGCTATTTTTGAGATTGTATTTGCCGTGCATGGACATATCAATAAAAGATCTGCAATCCCGTTAACTCCGCAAAAATAAACATGTTCTACAGAACCAGAAATTTTATCTACAACATTGTGTTCGCTTGCCCATTCCACTGCGTCCTTTCCTACGATATTCTTTGCATTTTTACTCATTACTGCATAAACATCAAAATTTTGTCTCCGTAATTCCCTTATTAACTTCACATCTTCAACAGCAGCGACACTTCCGCAGACCCCTATAACAATTACAGGTTTCTTGATATTTATATTATTCATATTGTTGTTCATTACCATTTATTAAATTTATTAAATTTCACAAAAAAAACTAAATTTGGACGACCCACAAAAAAATAAATTTTAAATACCCTTGAATAGTTATGATAATTTTAAATTAAATAAAATTCCCATTAGTTTTCTTTAATCTTTTCTCAATTAATCACTTGCAAATTTTAGATATAGTTAAAATAAGTATCTTCAGTAAGGAGTGCAACACCAAGTTCCAGACAGGTTGCAACAATCCATATATCATTCTCGGGTATGGGACGACCTGTTTTTTTGAGTTCTAACCGAATGTTTGCATATCTGACAGATATACCTTCATTTACAGGCGCAAAAAATGAGTATGCAAAAAATTTACAGATTGATGTCTGCACCTTCTACTAATCTGCAAACATCAGGATCGCCTGCTCTATATTCAATCACTGCATTGGTGTCAACAGCCAATGGACCATTCATTTTATCATTCACCCTTAATATTTTCAAATTTTTTATTAGAAAATAACCCATGCCTTTTCATATTTTGCAATTCCCTCTATAGAAGTAAGAGTCCTGAATACTTCACCTTCATATATAACTTCAACCATTTGGCTTATTTTGTGTGTTTATGTTTAAATTTAAAAAATTTATCCCTCCTATCTCTTATCCCTCAATATCTCATTGTTTCTGGACTATTTTTCTTTTTCCAACAGCACTAATATACGAAATCTCGGTATTTGACTGTATTTCCATATCCTTTGGTTTTGGAACCTCAAAAACCTCAAAGGTCTTCATATCCATTAACTGAATAGTATCTTTGGTGGCATTCAAAACCTGTGCAGTATTTTTATCAACCATAGGCGCTTCAACCTTGTGACTTGCCGGGACGATAAATGACCTTCTTCTGTCATCAAATATACCTATTCCTTCAATCCTGTATTTTGCTTCTCCGTGTTTCCCGGGTTTTGAATGGTCAATTGCTATGACCTTGCATGCTTCGTTATCTATTAAAACATACCTGTTAATTTTTATGTTTCTTGCTTCTACATTCTCTATCTCGCTGCCCATTTTAAAAATTTACAAAGACAAAAATTAAAGATTTTAACTTAAAATACACTTGAATTCTTCCAGTTTTTATGTGACTGCGGACTATATGTTACCTTGCTCTTTGTTTTCAAACGTACCCAGTAAGGGGCTCTTTTTCGGGAATTGTTTCGTTCGTTCAAAATTCGCTTTATAGATGATGTTTTTCTGCTTGACATTTTAAAATTTTTACTTTATTTGTTGTGTCTTATTTTTTATATTAAAATTTATTTTTAAATTTTATTTTTAAATTTTATTTTTAAATTTTATTTTATATATTAAAATTTTAACAC
>MNZY01000154.1 GCA_001873845.1 Candidatus Altarchaeum sp. CG2_30_32_3053
GTAATACATGACTATCGGCTAAATGAGAAAATTGACCGAATTAAATGTCACCAACCAATTGAAACGAGAATTTTTTCCCATTAATATAATTGAAACTGTTGAAAAACCTCGTTTTTTGAGAAATCGGAATTTAAAACCGATATGCTCAAACAACCCAAAAATTTGGAATTTACCTAATTTGGGACTTTTTCAACGCTCTCTATGCTTGCATTCATATAAATAACATAGGAAAGAAAGTAAATAAATTAATGACATTTAATTCGGTCAATAGCCGATAGTCATGTAATATTTTTAAAGACTGAAAATCTGGTAGATTTTCAGTAAATTTAGATTGTTAACCCCGGTTAACTTGTGTTGTTAAATTAACTTGTGTTGTTAAATTAAATTTATGAAACAAATACAGCAGCAGCAATTACATTTGTCCATAATCCGTTTTTATCTACCTTTGCCGATTGTGTAATGTTTGTTGTTTTTACAATTTTTCCACTCATCTTCCAGATTTCTTTTTTCTCGTCATAATTTTTATTTATATCAAAGGCAATTCCAAGCGTTGAAGCAAGCATTGAAGCAGCTAAATCCTCGGCATATTCTCCTGCTGATTCATCTGTCTGTCCATAAGAATGATGCTCGCTTAAATAACCATAAGTTTTGCGTTCAGTTGGGACTGCACATCCCACAGAAGCGGCAATCATTCTGTTCGGTTCGTTGGAAGAATTTCTGGACATCACTACAAAAACAATTTGTCCGGGCATTAACTCTTTTAAGCCGTCTTCACTTGAAACAATTTTGCATTTCGGGGGCAGAATACTTGACACAGCTACCAGATTAAATTTTTCTATTCCAGCATCTCGCAACGCCGCTTCAAAAGATGCGAGCTGTTCTTTATTCCTTCCGACACCGTTTGTAAAAAATACCTTTCTTGGTATCAATTTAAAATTTTTAAAATTATAAAAAATTAATACAAATTTACATTTACCGAAGTTGTGTTTGATAATGTGAAATTTATTGCTTTATCTTCGTATTTTACCTTTGCATATAAAAGATAATTGCCCGCATAATATCTTCCTCCGCAGCCACGTGTGCATTGAGGTGCAATTACACTATAATTTATCGTTGTTGTGCCTTCTGTTAAATTTAAAATTTTTGTATTGTCTATTAAATTATTTCCCTGTCTTGATGCAATTCCATACACATGGAGAGAAACATTATTTGCTTTTATATTTGACTTAACAGTAACATTAAAATTTATCATTTCATTTGCAGTATAACTGGATTTTTCCAGAGTAATATTTTCAACTGTTAAATTTAAATTTTTCATATTGCCATTACCACTATTATCTGTTTGTTTAACACACCCACTCAATAAAACCATCAATATAATTGCCGCACCTATGCCCAGACATATACCTGCAGATATTGCTCCTTTTTTCATCTGTGAAAATCCTCCGTATTTTTTAAAAATTTAATTTGCCTTTTTAATAATTTGCCTAATTTCTATGTTTTTATGAAATTTATGTTAAAAATTTTTGCCTTTTAATAATTTGTTTTAATTTCTATTTTTATGAAATTTATGTTAAAAATTTTTACCATATAACGATATTCCCGTGCTCATCTACATTCATCTGTTCGTTCCTTATGAGGAACAATATGACCTTAGTTACAGGAAGCCCAATCATTTTGCCTGTTTTGATGTTGTTTATGTTTATTATTTATTATTTATTAAAATTTTGTTTTTAAATTAAGAGGTTTTTAAATTAAGATATTAAAACTTAAATTTTAATAATTTAAATTTATAAGAATAAACTTTAACACAAGGTGGCATTCAAAAAGAATTATATTTATGAAGTAATTGTTGAAATTGATACAGGAGTTAAGAAAAATTTTGCCCCGATGGGAATAAAATATCTCGGGATGAAAGGCAGAAACAGGAAATTTGAAATTTTTGTATTTAAGAACGCAGACACGGCACGCCTTTTGACCGAAAATCTGAATAAAGGTCTGAATGAAAAAAGAAATTTTAAGTCCTTTGCAGCCATCTGGACATCGGATATAAGATATTTTTATGAGTGCATCACAAAAAAATTTTCCGGTGACTTTTGCAATAAGATTGAAAAATTTCCAAAGGTTGTGTTTGAGATAGAGAAGGTTGAGGAATCAGACAATGGACTGAATGTCGTATGTGTGCCTAAATATATTGACAGAGAGACCGAAAAAGACATAAGGAAAAATTTAATAAACAGGGCAAAATACCTTGCTTTGGAATCGCTGATTTATTATACAAAACCAATAGCAAATGACAAAAAGAAGGAGAAAATTTCAGAAGCGTTACGGGCAATAAAAAAGGTTGCTCCGGATTCGGACTGTGAAAAGCTCGTCTCTGATTTGCTGTTAAAGATGAAATGACAGAATAAAAACGATAATAAGAAAAAACAAGAATAAGAATAATAAGAAAAAACAAGAATAAGAATAATAAGAAAAAACAAGAATAAGAATAACAAGAATAATAAGAATAATAAGAAAAAACAA
>MNZY01000045.1 GCA_001873845.1 Candidatus Altarchaeum sp. CG2_30_32_3053
CAATAAGCACAGTTATGTTCGCAACCGACATAATGATTTAAAACATAATCAATGCCAGGAATTTTTGTTTTTATGTATAATTTTTTTGCAGTGGTTTTTATTGGTTTTAGCATTAATATATTTTAAATTTCCAAAATTTCCACATTGCTCATTGCATCTTCAATCATTTTATCAACATCCAAATTTTCCTCAATTTTCTTTACAATTTCAATATTTGCCTTTGTTGCCGGATGCTTTGGTATATATCTCGTGCAAGTATCACAATGCGGCAGAATTGAAATTTCATAAGTTCCAATTTCCTTTGCTTTACTGATTATTTCTTCTTTATCAAAAGTGATTAACGGCCTTAATACAGGAATATTACATGCTTCATTAATGACCATTATATTTTCAAGTGTCTGCGATGCAACCTGTCCGATGGCATCACCTGTAATCAGTGCCTGCCCGTTTTCCTTTCCGCAAATTTTTTCTGCTATTCTAAGCATAAACCTCCTGTAAAGCACAACCCTGAATTTCTCAAAATTTCCTGCTGTATTCACAAAAATTTCACGCTGTAAATCGGCAAACGGAACGAAATAAATTTTTGACTTAAACTGAAATTTGTTTAAAATTTGGACAATTTTTTTTATTTTTTCCTGTGATTCAATGCCTGTATACGGAAACGAATGAAAATGGACAAATACAACATTACATCCCCGCTTCATAGCATAAAACGACGAGACCGGAGAGTCAATCCCGCCGGAAATCAGTGAAACAACCTTTCCGGAAACACCAACCGGCAACCCTCTAACACAACCGAACTTTTCAGTGTATAAAAATGCATTCTTGGCGGTAATTTCAATAACAACTTCAACATCAAAATTTTTCAGGTTTACTTTTTTGTTTAAATTGGTGCATACATGTTCGCCAACAACTTCATTTACCTGTTGTGATGTCAGTGGAAATTTTTTATCCGAACGAACCGCAGAAAGACGGAATGTGTTAAAATTTTTTTCCCCAAGCAAAAACAGCGCTGTATCCTTTATTTTATTAATTTTGCAATCACTTCTGAGGGCATAAGAAAAATGTGCAATCCCTATAACATTCTTTAAAATGTTAAAAATTTTTTCATAGTCCTTTTCTTCTTCATCTAAATGGACAACAAATCTGCCTGAAATTTTTTTCAAAAGAAATTTAATGCCTTCTCTTTTCAGTGCCTTTTCAATATTATTCTTCAAAGCATCCTCAAAAAATCTCCGATTATGGCCTTTAAGTGCTATTTCTGCGTAATGAATGATTATGTATTTAAATTTCATTTTCTGACTTTTCAAAAAATATCCTGTTGTTGCCTTTAAGTGCTATTTCTGGTCTGCCAAAATGACCTGCCAGAAATGCAGGAACGAAGTAACGAAGTGAGCGCATTTCTGCGTAATGAATGATTATGTATTTAAATTTCATTTGTCCATTTTATCAGTTCTTCCAGTTTCTTCATCGCATTTCCGCTTTCAATTGATTCCTTTGCGATTTCGATCGCCTTGTCAAAATTTTCCGCCTTTTTTCCAACGATGATTCCTGCTGCAGCATTAAGAATAACAATATTGCGTTTATGCAAAATTTCCTTACTTTTATCATTGCTTAAAATCCGTTTTATTATGTCTGCATTGAATGATGCATCTCCTCCCTTTATATCTTCAATGGTTGCCTTTTCAAAATACCTATCTGGCTCAATATAGTATGTCTTTATCTCTCCGTCCCGTAGTTCGGAAATTTTTGTCCTGAAAATCTGGGAAATTTCATCCATTCCGTTGCTGCTTGCTACAATAGCGCGTTCCAGATCCAAAATTTTTAACACCTTGCAAAATTTCTCATTTAAATTTTCATCAAAAACACCCAAAACCTGTCCTTTTGTATTTGCAGGATTTGTCAATGGTCCCAACATATTAAAAACAGTCCTGACGCCGATTTCTTTTCGGACAGGCATTACATTCCTCATTGACTTATGAAAGAGCGGAGCAAACATAAAGCCTGTTCCTGTTTTGTTGATGCAATCCTCAACCTTTTTCGGTTCTATGTCAATTTTAACTCCCAAGACCTCCATAACATCCGCACTGCCTGACTTTGATGTTATCGCCCTGTTTCCGTGCTTTGCTACTTTAATTCCTGCTCCTGCAACAACAAACATCGCACATGTAGAAATATTAAAGGTATTAAATTTATCCCCCCCTGTTCCACAGGTGTCAATTGCAAATCCATTCACATTCACCTTTTCTGCAAAATTTCGCATAATTTTTGCCTGTGCTGCAATTTCGCCTGCTGTTTCGCCCTTCATTCGCATACCTATCAAAAATGCAGCGATCTGTGATTGTGTTGCCTCTCCTTTCATAATTAAATTCATTGCCTGACCTGCTTCCTCATCACTTAAATTTTGTCTGTCAACAAGTTTTTGAATGATTGATTTCATTTCAAATAGTAAAAATTTATCAAATTTTTATTTTAAAATCAGAATAAATTAAAAATCAGAATTAGTAAAAGCGTTGTTTGATAACAAAATTTACCCGTAAAACTTTGAAAAAATATGAAAAAATATGAAAAATCAAAAAAAATTTACTGGTAATTTTCAAAAATTTAAAATTAAATACCAGATTTAATACGTTTTTGGTGGTTCATCAGTTCATTACTCATGTATCAATGCCTTTGCATCTACTATTGCTTTTTTTGTCATTCTTGATGCTTCAATTGCAAATTTAACACTTTTTGCTCCTGTAATAACAATCCTTCCTGATCTGAAAACAAGCATTACAGTCTTTGGTTCTGCAATTTTATAAATAAGTCCGGGAAACTGCTCTGGCTCATACTCGGTATTCTCATCGTAGTCGGCAAACATATCCAGATTTATCTTTGGATAAAACATCGTTGAAGCAACTATATTCTGCAATTTTATTGTTGGCTCTGACTTTAAATTTATATCAAACTCCTTTAATTTCTCAATCAGACGATCCTTTGCATTAACAACAAATTCTTCTCTTCCTGCACCAGTACATATAACACTTCCCGAATCAAACAGCAACATTGCCAGCTCCAGATTCCTCAGACGATACACAATACCCGGAAATCTTGATTTATTATAAAAAAATGTCACTGCATCCTTTGCTATAATTTTTTCTATATTTCCTTCTTCTATCGCTTTCCTTATTGTTTCCCTGAAAAGACCTGTAATTTCGTCTATTTTTTCTTTATCTATCGCTCCTTTTTTTATTTCTTTTATTGGTTCCTTTATTCTTTCCTTAAACATAGTAATATATTCATCCTCCTCCTCTTTTACATCCTCCTCCTCTTTTTTTACATCCTCCTCCCAATTTAAGATATTTTCTACATTTTTCTCCTGTATTGCCTTCATAAAAATTTCCGTATATTCTTTCTCTATAATTTTTTCTACATCCATCCGGTTATTAATAATATAGTCTGATTTTATTCCGTTAAAATCAAGTGTTATTGATGCCACGACATTTTCTATTACAATTACATTATCATAGATCATCAGTTTGTCATCTTTTTTCCGGATAATTAAAATTTGTTTTACCCTATCTTCATTCTCTATAAATACCCTGCCTTCACCATAAATCATTATGCTCTCAGGTACATCAGTTCCCGTATCCTTTATAGTATAGACATCAGACAATCCGTCTGGCCTGTTCCATACAATCTTCCATTCTTTATCCTTTACTTTTTTAATTTCTGTTCTTTGAGGAACAAATACCTTGTTCAGATAAAATCCGTCCCTTAACTGCTCACTTATTGTCCCTTCGGCTATATAGTTCCCGTAAGCTGCCTTTAAATTGAATAATTTTCCAACCTCATCAATTTCAAATTTTATATTGTGTTTGTCATAAGATGCAGTAATGGTTTTATTATCTTTGCTTTTTTCAATTTTTGCCTTTTCGCTCCAGTCAATAAAAAAACTGTCCCTTAAATAATTTCTAATGCCGTTCTCATCCTTCCCGGGAACATTATTCCACTCAAAAATAAATTCGGAAATGTCGATTTTATCCTTTTTCTTCTTTTTTTTAATGACAACCTCATTTTTGTTGCGTTTTTTTATCCTCATTTTATAATAGAAATAAATTTTATAATAGAAATAAATTTAAAAAATAAATTTAACCCGAAAATTTAACCCAGTAAGACAGCATTTATAATTCCGTCCTGTCCCGGCCTTGAAGTAACCTTAACGGATATTTCTTTATTGTCTTTTTTAACCTTTAAGATTGCCCCTTTTGTTATTATATTTGCCCTCGCGAAGTTCCTGTTTGCAGGATTATCAACAACGGATAAAATTTCACACTTCTGATATGTGCTGTCAATGATGACATTTGCATATTTTTCGGCCAATAAACGATTTTTTACATTCCCTCCCCTTACTCTTATTTTCTTTATTTTGTGCTCTCCGATTGTTGTATTTGCAGGCTCCCGTGCAATTTCATATTTCCTCTTTCCTCTCTTTTTAAGTTTTTCAGATGATGTTTGATACATTTTAAAAGATGTTTTATATACTGATAAAATTAGAATTTCATAATTAAATTTATAGAATAAAATTTACATATCAAAAAAGAAAATAAAAATTTAAAAAATAAAAAATTTATAACGACTGAACGCCTTTTACATGCCTGCTTTTATTGGTCTTTTATATATTTTTGGATCGCTGCTCGCCATTACTCCACACAACCTTTGCCTCCGGAAGTCCTTTCGCACCTGCTCCTTTAATTCCTTCTGCATTTGTAATTTTATATTCTGCTATTCTTTTTTCTCCTTTCTTTAAATTACCAAGATTCATTATCAGAGTATCTCCCATTGCGGTTCTCTCAAGTCCCTGTGTTATAACTTCTACCTGTAAGCCCAGAGGAATGACATCTTCAAGCATACACGCATCAAGTGTCTTATGTGTTTTATTAGCTATTGTAATTGAGACCTTTCCATCACCTCTTTCCTTTGTTATTTCAACCTTTCCTTTCATCATGAACAGGATCAGATAAATGAGCAACAGTATTGGCAGCAACAATAAAAACCATATCCAGTAATCATGTTTCTTTGTTTCTATTTCTACAGGCAATGCAAAGTGTTCAACTGCGTAATCTGCATATTCTTGCTGATCTACAATTAGGTATCCCGACTGGTTAATTGTCAAACTGAATCTTCCCTGTTCGTCTGTAACAACCTTTTGTGTTGTATTATCTGGCAATTTAACATTAAATTCTCTGTTTGTAGCTAAATTTCCTTTTTTGTCCCTGACCTCAAATTCGTAAATTCCTTCCTTTTCTTTGGCTCCTTTTAATAGCGAAACAATTAAAATTTCCTTTTCAACTGCCTTTGGTTTTACAACTTCAATCACTGTTGTTGTCCTTACCTCTGCACCTGCCTTTGTTGCCCTTATATCCCAAGTTCCGGCAATTGCTTTTGGAATAATAGTTGTTCCGTCAGTTCCGGTTACTGCTGTTTGGCCTGCATATTCTACATTGGCATTTGATACAGGAGTTTCTGCTTTATTAATTAATGTTTTATTAACTTCTGCCCATCTTGTTCCATTTGTTGTATTTATCTGCTTATATGTTATGTTATAAGTAAATGTTTCATTTATAACTTTGACTATGAATGACTTATTTTCTTCCATTGCGGTTATATTGCGGACTGATAGTGTGTAGTTTGTTTCGGTTGCTGATCTAAAGATACCTTCTGTGGTTGTTACAGGAGGCGTTACTGTTGGAGGCAATTCAAATGCCATCACTCCACTTACTCCTCCTCCAGTACCTCTGGTACTTATGGCTGGGTGCGGTTGTGGTTGACATTCTAGACATGGTAATCCTTCACCCGGTTCTTTCTTTGTAATAGTCAGTACTTTATTCCATACCTGGAAGTTACAACACATATCATAAACAACAACAGTAACATTTAAATAGTATGTTGTTTGATTATTAACTTCATCTGGCAACACATAAGGCGTACCTTCAACACCAACCCCTCCAAATCCATTTTCTATTCCCTGATTATCAAATATCTTATCTAAATTAGGATCTCCCAATTGCAACCCCGTTGGAGTAGCGCTTATTATATTTCCACTAACATTCACATACGGCCGGAAGAATACTTTTACTACTGATGGAAGGGCTTCTCTATTCTTCAAACTTACATTCATATAAACAGTATCACCACTATGCAATTCACCTTTATCTTTCAAATTGACTATTTTAACATCCTCATCTCTGATGTCTGGTGCAACAAAGTCACCTATTGAAATACTTCCGACTTTGAGTATACTCTTTAGCTCTGTGTCATTTCCTACAATTACGGTAATATTATAGACAAATTCTCTGTTTATAAATGCCTGCTCACCTATTGTTTCCATCTCATCAATCTTTTTAAGGTAATAAGATTTGTTTAACTTTAATGTTACTATGTTATTATTTAAAGTCGCATTTTCGCTTAACACATCCTCGGGTGCAACAGTGGTTATATTACTGCTATCAATAGTTAATGTAATTTCATCATCTCCAACATTTACATTTAATTTTGAAATATTTGCATTTATTGTCAGAGTTATAACTGGATCATTAAAGATATATGCTCTTGCATCTCTCTTATTTATGTTTGGAGAAGATACATAACTATTATTATTGAATGCGCATTTTGTGTATGCCTCTCCATATTTTACTGAACCCATATTTATCGTTTTAGTGATATTTGCCAAGTCTAAATTCACTACATTTTCCACTGTGGAACTTTCATTATATTTCCATGCATACGGCGCGTCTGTTGCATCAAATGAAACATACACACTATTGTTAAATTCAAATAACCATGGATTTTTAATACTTGAAAATGTTGCACCATCAAAATTTGCATCATCAAAGTCAGTTTTCTTTACTCCCTCAGCACTAACAGCTTTATGTAAGATTGTTGAGATCGTTCCATTTGCAGTACAATTCGCTTGCACACATTTGTCGATGTGAATCCTGTTATCTGTCAAAGGTGCTTTCACAAAATATGTTGTTATAGATTCTGTTACTTTATCCTTTACAGGATAGTGCAGCTCTATAATATCCAATAAAGGAGTATCTACCTGATATGACAAATACAAATTACCATTTTTAAAGAGTATATTTGGATGATGCGCTTCGCAAGTCATATTCATTTTTTGTCCTTTTGTCTCAACCTCCCACCATCTTAATGCACCATAAACAGTTATATTTCCTGCAATAACCTCTTCTTTCTTAACCTTAAATACATATTTTTTATCCAATATATTTGCTAATACATAATAAGTATGATTAATTTCGTTTTTAAGTGTCAAAGTAACATTTGTGAATTTAATTTCATTTTCTGTTATGTTCGGATTTTCATTTGCTATCCATGTAATGCCAAAATTGTTTATTAAATAATCCTTGAGTTCTTGGATGTTTCCACTGATTGAATAATTCCAGTTAAATGCTATTTTCTCTGCAAAATGTGTATGTTGGGTACAAATACCTCCCTCTCCACAAATATATATATCAGAATTATTTGCATAAGCAATATATGTTTTTCCATTATATCTGGCAATTGCCGGTTCCTTTGCATCTCCTGCTGGAATGTAAATAATTTTTTCTTCGTTAGTACAGGATAATGAAGCTCCTGAAGGTGTGCATTCCCTCTGATATAAACTTGCCTGTAAGTCCCCTTCTCCTCTGCCCATATAGACCAGATAAATTTTGTTATTGGTATTATCATAAGCCATTGCAGGATAATAATATCTCATTCCTTGTTGTGAAATTTCAAATGATATGTTTTGATAAGTTGCACTTGCACTTGAAAGATAAATAAACCTTATCTTTGGATTGTGGTTATTATTACTATAATCTTCATACGCAATATAATAACTGCTTCCAACCTTAACCATTGATGTTGCTGCCTGCCAATTAACAATATCTGTTAAGTTTGTAAAGTTAACTGTTGAAAGATTTTCCATCTCGTCTGCATAATTCCATACAATCGTTGAATACAATTCGTATCTATTTCCATAGTCGGTCTTCCCTCCTTTACTTATGCTTCCTATACACCCATTATCATCACCACAATAAGCAATATTGTTATTTACTAATGAAGCAGTAATTGGACAATTTGGATCTGTTGGAGAAATACACTCATAAAATACATTAAAGATCTTTGTTCCTTTGGTGTTGCATTGATCGTTTAAAGATATATTTAATGTGTAATTTAATTCATTTAAATTGCTTATATCATAACTACCCATATATGTTGAAGTATTTCCTATTCTTGTCAAATTAAATGTTCCTACAATTGTTCCATTTTGAGATACAACTGATGCTGTGGCATTATAGGTCAGCTTTCCAGTTATTGTTACATTTACATTTATCACTCCTCGCTGCACCCCATACGCTCCTTCTTCTTCCAATATCGTTATGTCATCAATAGAACCACAAATATCTAATCTTAGTCCCACTGGTTGGAAAAAGTGAACACTGCCATTGAAGTTTATATTTCCTGATACATTAAGAGTTCCTAAAAGCGTAACATTAAATGAGTAATTTCCTGCAGGAACAAAAAATTCAACCATTCCCTCTTCATTTGTAAATTTGGTTTCATTCCATGTTTCATTGTATAAAGTAACTGATGCGTTTTGTATCGGAGATCCGTTATTTTCATAGCTTACATTTATAATTATCCTTGGTGGCTTTACAAGTCCAATATCTACTATAATATCGCCAGTATTATTAAAGAAAGGTGTAATCAATCCATTTGGCATATAATGCGTTGCGCTTGCGTTTGCATAATAAGTTCCATTTGGAATTTGCCCCACATACTCTTGCATAAATTTATAACATCCTGTATCATCTGTTGTTCCATTAGCATTATAACTTAATGTTTCATTATAGAGTACCACTGTTTCATTATAGAGTACCACTGTTGCATTACTTATTCTCTTTCCAGTGGTTTCATTTCCTGTCTCATTATCATACACACAAATAGTTATTCTTGGAAGTGGAGTAAGTTTTATTGTCAAATTTGTGTCTCCTAAATATTCTACTGTTCCATTACTTGGAATATATCCCTTTGCAGTTGCATTGATACTGTAATTTCCATAAGAAATGTTCAGAAAGAGATAACATCCTTTTGAGTCGGTTTCTCCACTTGCTAAAAATGTTGAATTAAATAAAGTTACATTTGCTTTTGCTATAGGTGTTGTCGTATTTACTTCAACTACGCAAACTTTTATTCCTTTCATCACGGCAAGTTTTATCTCACTGAGCAAAATGCCTTCATCATATTCAATTTGCCCTTCATTTTCTTCGTATCCGTGTTTTGATGCCTTTACCGTATAATTTCCCGCTGAAATGTTATAAAATTTCACACATCCGGTTACATTTGTTGAATCGTATGCAACTCTACTATTGCCTTTATAAATTTCAACCAATGCATCACTTAATGTTTCATTTGTTTCACTATCTTTTACACAAATTTGAATGTATGGAGTTATTGATAGGGTTAAGGAGAAATTATATATAAAATTTTCTGTTCTGTTAAATGTTCCAAATTCGGGGTCTGTTGCAAAATTTTCTTCCATTGAATTATATCCTGATTTACTAACCTTTATACAATAATTTCCTGGTTCGGGAGTGAATTCGTAATAACCATTAACAAATGTATTGGTGGTGTTTATGAGTTCTGTGCAGTCCTTGTATAATTCAACAATAGCATTTTCTATTGGAGTTCCATTTTCGTCTTTAACATAACCTGAAATTTTTGCTGCCGCAGCTGACTCTGCTAATGAAATATTTACTTCAATTTCAGATGTTCCGTCAAAAAATGGCATTTCCGGGGGCAATAATTCGTTTGAGACATATCCGCTCTTTGAAGCATATATGCAATATTGATCTGGTGACGGTTGATCAAATACAAAATAACCTGAATTATCTGTCAATTGATAAACATCTGTTGCGTCTTCTCCATTACATCCTTTATCTAAGACCACCTTTGCTCCTAATATTGGAGTAATGTTATCTTCCTCTGTCACATAACCGTAAATTGATGGTTTTGTTGTTAACGAAATATTCACTTCATAAGGTGCATTTGAGAATGAAATATTGTAGGGCGTTTCCGGAGAAATATATCCTGTTTTTTCCGCATTTATGCAATATTTCACTCCTGATGGTGGTGCTTCCGGGCTTTCAAATATATAATATCCATAAGCGTTTGTAGTCGTTGTGTTCTCAATTGTTCCGTCACAATCCTTATCTAATATTACAACTGCTCCTTTAATTGTCTTATTACTCTGATCTAACACATAACCATCTATTGACGGCGCTTTGTCAAGCGACATATTAATTTCAAGCGGATTAAACGCATTGAAAGGTGTGCAATTTGATTCTCCAACAAGGTATCCTTGCTTTATAAATTTAAGTTTATAATCGCCGGCAACAGGAGCAACAAATACATAATATCCGTTTGCGTCTGTTGTTGTTATGTTATCTGCAACATCATTACAATCTTTATCTAACTGAACAGTAACTCCTTCCAAATACTTAATATGGACAGTTGTGTTTGTATCAACATAACCATCTATATTTGGTTTCTCTACAAGAGAGACATTTATTTCATAAGAGGTGAGTTCGTTTAATACTATTAGATTTCCGTCAGCGTTATCAACCTCTTCTGTATTGTATTCAAGTTTGCTAAATACGAGTTTATATTGTCCTGTTTCAGGAAGTTCAACTAATTTATATGTTCCATTAATATCCGTTGTTGTATTCATGATGCATGTTCCCATTAAATCACACAATTGCACTAAAACGCCTTTAATCGTTTGATTAGTTGCTTCATCAGTAACCATTCCGGTAATCTTTGGCTTCTCAAGAAGTTGGAATGGCTTAAAGTATCCTTCTGTTTCTGAATAGGTAAATGTGTCGCTTTGATCGCTCGCATACCCTGGTTTTGAAACATTGATGTAATAGTTGCTATCCGAAATGTCATTAAATACTGCACATCCGGTTGCGTTTGTGTATAATGTTTTTTCAATTTTATTGTCTGCTACCTTAATCAAATCAACTTTAACACCTTGAAGTGAATTATTGTCAGTATCATTTACACAGACATCCACTGTTTCCTTCAATGAAATTTTAAGCACAATATCTCCGCATGTTTCCTCGCTGTAGAATTGCAAACCATCATAAATACTACTTGCTGTTGTATATCCTGACTTTGTGGCGTTTGCATAATAATTTCCTGTCGGAATTCCTAAAATTTGTACTGTTCCGTTTGCATTTGTGTATCTTAGTGTTATTAAGGTGCCATTTTCAGCAAATAATTTAACTTGTGCGGTTTCTATTGGATTACTTACATTATTAGTTACATTTATGTGCATTATGCACGCTTCACATAATGAGAATTCTCTATTGCAGTTTGATGATTCTGAAGTATAGATACATACTGCTGATTTGTTTTCGTTAGATATATATCTTAATTTTGTTACCTTGAAATAATATGTACCTGCTGGCACATCTTCAAATATTGCTTTTCCTGAAGCATTAGAATATTTTGTTTTCACGATATTTTCTGTAAAGAAATCTATTAAATCTATCCTTGCGCCTTCTAAATTAACACTTTCTGCGTTATCGTGTGCGCATCCAGTAACATTCACTTCAATAACAACCGCTTTGCATAATGGGAATTCTCTATCGCAGTTTGATGATTCTGGTGTATATGTACAGATATCAGATGTATTCTCATTACTTATATATCCTGACTTTGATATCTTATAATAGTATGTTCCAGATGCTATATCTTTAAATATAACTTTTCCAGATGAATTACTGTGTGATGATTTTACAACAATTCCTGTATTTGCGTCAACCAACTCAACTTTGGCGCCTTCTAAATTAACACTTTCTGCGTTATCGTGTGC